>JBKJSO010000226.1:0-3145 GCA_046595835.1 Acidimicrobiales bacterium
CGCGTCGAGGTCCGTGACGTGTACGACGGCATCGACGAGACCGACCTCGACCGAGTCGTGCTCGATCTGCCCGAGCCATGGCAGGTGGTGAAGCATGCTGAGCGGGCGCTGCACCCAGGTGGGATCTTCCTCGCCTACACCCCGCAGATCACCCAGGCTGCGCAGCTGCGTGAGACGTTGTTGGAGAGCGCCTTCGGGATGGCCGAGACCGTTGAGGTGCTCCAGCGGGGCTGGCACATCGAGGGGCAGTCGGTGCGGCCCGACCATCGCATGGTGGCCCACACGGGCTTCCTGACCCACGCCCGACTGCTCGGCACCCCGCCGGCCCCCTAGGCGGAGACGAACCCTGAACACGCTCGACCTGCTCGTGCTCGCGTCCGCTGTGGGTGCTGCCTTTGGCGGCTACCGGCTCGGGTTGCTCGCGCGCGTCACCTCGTGGATGGGCATGGCGGCGGGAGTCGTCGTCGGAGCGCTGGCCCTCCCGCCGGTGCTCCGCGCCGTCGAGAACGCATCGGACGCGCAGCTGCTCTTCGTCACGATCGGTGTGCTGCTGGGCACGGCCTTCATCGGCCAGGCACTGGGCCTGTGGGTGGGCGGGCGACTGCACGTGGCCCTGCCCGGGGCGAGCGTGCGATCGGCCGACCGGGGCGCGGGCGCGGTGGCTGGCGTGTTCGGGGTGCTGATCGGGCTCTGGCTGCTGCTCCCCCTGATGTCCGACGTCCCCGGTTGGTTCGCCAGCGAGTCGCGCTCCTCTACGGTCGCTCGATGGGTCGATGAGCGGTTCCCCCCGGCGCCCGACACAATGGCCACGCTGCGTCGGCTGGTGGGCGGCGATCAGTTCCCGCGGGTGTTCGATGCGCTCCAGCCAGCCCCGGACCTCGGCCCGCCCCCGTCGGTCACGGGCATCTCGCAGGCGGTCGTCGACGCCGTCGTGCCCTCCACCGTCAAGGTCGAGGGGGTGGCGTGCCGCCGCATCCAGGACGGCACCGGGTTCGTCGCCGGGCCGGGGCTCATCGTCACGAACGCCCACGTCGTCGCGGGCGAGAGCGAGACGGTGATCCATCGCAGCGACGGCAGCGAGGTGCGGGCCAGCGTCGTGGCCTTCGACCCGCGTCGCGACCTCGCCGTGCTCAGCGCTCCCGGGCTGAACCGCCCGCCGCTCCCGATCGTGGGCATCGCCGATGGTGGGGTAGGAGCCGTGTTCGGCCACCCCGGCGGCGGTCCGCTGCGGGCGGCGCCGTTCCAGGTGGGCCGCAAGGTCACAGCCACCGGCACCGACATCTACGACCGGGACCGCACCGAGCGCAAGGTGCTGATCCTCTCCGCCAGCCTGGCCCCGGGCGACTCCGGAGCCGCCCTCGTCGATCCGCAGGGTCGCGTCGTGGGGGTGGCGTTCGCCATCGCCCCCGACAAGCCCGGCGTGGCATACGCGCTCGATGTCGAGGAGCTCAAGCCCGTCCTCGCCGGCGACCTCAGCCAACGCGTCGACACGGGCCCCTGCCTGCGCTGACGCCACAGTCGCGCCAACCGGGGGCAACCTACGTGAGGCCCAGAGCGGTGATGGCGACGATGAGGGTGAGGGCGCCGACGAGGTCCACCGTGGAGCTCACGATCGGGATGCCGTAGGTGTCGGGATCGATGTCGGAGCGGACGGCGACGATCGTGCCGTAGTACGCGATCACGAGCACCACCACCATCGCCGCGGCTCCGCCGAGCAGGGACGCCGCGACGAGCTGCACCAGCCCGGGTGACGCCTGTCCCAGCATCCGGGCCACGAAGTGGGCGCCCACCCCATTGGCGACGAACACGGGCAGGCTCAGCGCGGCCACGAAGCCGAGGTCGTCCCGCGCCGCCCGTGATGGCATCGCCGTCGGCGGGGCCAGGCCGAGGAGCAGCTTGCTCGACAGGCGACCCGACAGGATCCCGCCCAGCGCTCCTGCGCTGGAGAGGTGGGCGGGGACGAGGATGAGCAGCGCCGGCAGTGCGGTGAAGGTGACGAGTCGCCGCTCGAGGGCGACGCCGGCGAGGCTGCTCACGAGGCCCGCCATCACCAGCACCGGGATCGACGTCCGCACGATGCGGCGCAGCTGCGGGAGCGACGAGGCCACGCCGGCTCCTAGCGCCGCCACGGCCAGGGCAGCGAGCAGCCAGCCCACGCCAGAGGTGACGAGCCCGAACCCGAGCAGGCCCGTGGCCAACCAGAGCGCCGGAAGCGTGAGGACGTCGCCCAAGGTGGACACCAGTGGCGCGGTCACGTTGTCGAGGTCCCATCCGAAGCGCACCGCCCCCGCCGCAAGCCCGAGCGTGGCGGCCAGCACGGGCAGCGATGCCAGCGCGCCTCCCCCGACCGACACGAGCGCCAGGTCGGCGAGCCCGATGGTGGGCGCGAGCCCGAGCCCCACAGAGATGAGCGCCGCCAGCAGCACCAGCACCACCGACATCCCCAGCGTGAGGGCGCCGGCGGCGAGGACGTTCTGCCCCAGCATCGTGGACCGCCGCAGACGGAGCTGCAGATCACCGGCGTGGATCGAGGTGGAGACGCGGTTGCCGAGTGAGCCGAACACGTTGCCGCGCAGTCCGATGGCCGCGGGCACGAGCAGCAGCAACCCCGGTCGGCGCTCGAAGGTGTGCGTGAGCGAGCCGAGGACGGCCCCCGCCACCAGGCTGGTGGACGAGTTCAGTGCGAGCGCGACGAGCCCCTGCCGAGCGTCAGCGCCCGGCAGGAGGCGGCGGGGGGCCATGGAGGCCGTCCCGGGGAGGAGGTGGTCGCTCGCTGCACGGCGGGGAGGCTACCCCTGGACGCGACGATGGGGCCCACTCGGGGCCCCATCGATCAGCGAACGGGTACGACGGTCAGTCGACTTCGATGAAGATGCACTCGCCGGGGCACTCCTCGGCGGACTCGATCGTGGCTTCTTCCTGGCCGGCGGGGACGGCCGCGATGCCCTCGGCGCCACCGGGGTCGGAGAGCACCTTGGCGCCGTCCTTCACGTAGGCCAGGCCGTCGTCAAGGAGGGTGAACACGGTGGGTGCGATCTCTTCGCAGAGTCCGTCGCCGGTGCAGAGATCCTGGTCGATCCAGACCTTCATGGTGGGGGCTACCTCGTGTAGGGATCCGGGTGTGATGTCACCCTAGCGCGGTCGC
>JBKJSO010000245.1:0-4626 GCA_046595835.1 Acidimicrobiales bacterium
CAGAACGCCGACGGGCGGATGCTCCCCCTGTAGGAGAGCGGCGCTGCGGACGGTCTCCGCGGGACGTTGACCGGGCTGGTGGCCACCTCTACCGTCGGCCCCCAACCTCGGGGGGACCGGGGCGCCAGCCTGGGGGACGCACATGACCACGACGATCAGCGCGACGACTTCCATCGAGGGGTTCGGCGGCGATCTGCTGCTGCCGGGCGACCCCGAGTACGACGCCGCCCGACGGGTGTTCAACGCGATGGTGGACCGGCGGCCGTCGGCCATCGCCCGCTGCACGTCCACGAAGGACGTCGCGGCCGTGGTCCAGCACGCAGTCCGTACCGGGACGCCGCTGACCGTCTACGGCGGCGGGCACTCGGTCACCGGTTCGGCGGTCGCCGACGGCGCGCTCTGCCTGGACCTGCGCGGCATCAAGACCGTGGCGCGCGACCTCGCGTCCCGCACGGTGCGCGCCGGCGGCGGCCTGACCTGGGGCGAGCTCGACGCTGCGACGCAGGAGCACGGACTGGCGGTCACCGGCGGCCGGGTCTCGAACACCGGCGTCGCCGGGCTCGCGCTCGGCAGCGGCAGCGGCTGGCTGGAGCGGGCGTTCGGCTATGTGTGCGACAACCTCGTGCAAGCCGACGTCGTGACCGCCGACGGCCGCAAGGTCGTCGCGTCGGCGACAGAGAACGCCGACCTGTTCTGGGGCCTGCGGGGCGGGGGCGGCAACTTCGGCATCGTGACCGCCCTTCACTTGCGGCTCCATCCGCTCGGCCCGCTCGTGTACGGCGGGATGCTGATGTATCCCGCGGACAGGGGCACGGAGCTCGTCCGCGTGTACCGCGACTTCATCGCGAAAGCCCCCGACGAGGTCGGTAGCGGCATGGCCTTCATCTGCGCTCCCCCCGAAGACTTCGTTCCCGAACCCGTGCGCGGGCAGCCGGTGATCGGCATCGTGTGCTGCTATGCCGGCCCCGCCGAACAGGGCGAGGAGGCGTACCGACCTCTCCTCGAGTTCGGCCCCGCCATCGCGATGGTCCAGACGATGCCCTACGCCGCCGTGCAACAGCTGCTCGACCCACCCAACCCGAAGGGCATGCAGAACTACTGGAGCGCGGACTTCTTCGCCGAGCTGCCCGATGAGGCAGTCGAGGTACTGCTCCAACACACCAGCAAACCGGTCTCGCCGATGACGCAGATCATCCTGATTCCCGGCGGTGGTGCGATCGCTCAAGTCGACGAAGACGCCATGGCGTTCGGGCAACGCAACGCGCCGTGGAACATCCACTACCTGTCGATGTGGCCCGACCCTGCCGACACGGAAACCAACATCGCATACACGCGAGCGCTGGCCAGCGCCATGAAACCGTGGACGACCGGGCGCGCCTACCTGAACTTCATCGGCGATGAAGGCGCCGGACGGGTCGAGGCCGCCTTCGGCCCCGAGAAGTACGCCCGACTGGCCCAGCTCAAGAAGACGTGGGATCCCACCAACCTCTTCCGCCACAACCAGAACATCCCGCCAGCCCCGTAACGCTCGACCCGCCTGCGCGGTCAGGTCCTATCCGACGATCCGCGCTGGGGACGGGTGCTCAAGAACGCCCGCGCGCAGCGCGGCCTGACCAAGGAGTGAGTGGTGGGCGAGGGGGGACTCACCAACTGCTCGTGGGGCGCTTCCCCCTGGTTGGGAACACGCTCATCGTCAGAGTTGCGGATTTCGACACCGTGGTCAACTGGGGAACTCGGTCACCGCCGACGGACCGTAGGACCCGGGTGGAGCAGATGTGGCCCGCTCGGCAAGTCCTCGGTCAGAGAAGACCGCTGATGGACGTCAGCGGTTTGTCACCGGCGAAGTAGGCGAACAGCCGGCCGACCAGATCCTCGGCGTCGGGTGGGCCGTCCCAACGTAACGTCAGACCGTCAGTGTCCGCGTCGACGGCGAAGCCCCAGAACTGGCAGCAGCGCTTCTCGTCGACCGCGAAGCGACGGAGGTCGCTCTCGATGTCGGCGCGGTTCGCGAAGTACAGGAGCATCCCGTGCTCGGTGCGGTCGATCCGTTCGAGGTTGTGGCGCATCCGTTCGACGAGGTCGATGCGTTCGGGGACCTCATCGCTGCCGATGGTGCAGCTGATCGGCGCGGTGGAGTCGTAGATGGGGATGGATTTCACGAGGCCTCCGGGGTCGTGTCGGGTCGCAGCGCGGCGCGCCCAGCGGTGAGCGCGGCGAGGGTGGCCGATCGCGATGGCGACGGCAAGCGTGGCCAACCCGCTTCGGTCTTCGTCGAGCTGATGGCTGACCTCGGCGACGTCGAGGATGCTGAAGACGACGGGCGAAGGTGTGGGCGGTCATGTGGTGGGTGCGCGCCGGGTCGGGATCTCGACGGCGACGCGGCCGTCGTCGGGCACTGCGCAGGCGGTGCGCCGGCTTCTGACGACGACGATGGCCGCGACCGCGGCGACCGTGACGAACAGCCCGGTGGCCCCGATCACCAGGGTGCTGGCGACGCCGGCACGAACCCGTAGGCACCGAGGTCGGCGATGCCGGCACCGATGAACCGCGCACCGCGGTGCTCCCGGGTGCCCTGCCAGATCAGCCAGGCCCCGCCGATCTCGGCCACGGCCGCCAGCGCGAACAGCACGAGCGTCTTGGCGACTGACATCGGCTCACCGTACGCAGTCAGCTGGCGTGGACGTGGCCGTGGTGCAGATCGGGGACGTGCGGATGCGCATGCCGCACTTGTTCGTGTCGATGGCGATGGGCGTGGCGGGCGGGTTGGTCGTCGTCGTGGAGGTGGTCGTGGTGGTCGTCGTCGTGGACGTGTTCGTGGTCGTGTTCGATGGCGTCGTGGTGGTGCTCGTGGAGGTGGTGGGAGCCGAGCACCCGTGACACGCCGAACGCGGCGAGGCCGAGCCCCAGGATCTCGGCGGTGCGGATCTGGTCGCCGGGCACGACCCAGGCGACGGCGACACCAACGAAGGGGGCGGAGGCGAAGACCAGCTGACCACGGGCGGCGCCGATGTCTCGGGCACCGGCGACCCACAGGGTGATCGATGCTCCGTAGCCGAGCGCGCCGACGGCTAGCGCGGCAAGCAGCACCCCGGTCGAGGGCATCGGTGCTCCAAGCACGAGGCCGATGAGGAGGTTGGTTCCGCCGGCGATCACGCCTTTGGCGAGGGTGATGTGCTCGGGAGCGATCTCGTCGAGGTCGGCGGTCACGCAGTTGTCGAGACCCCAGCACAGGCAGGCGCCGGCGATGAGCAGGGCCCCGAGGCGCGGCTCTGGGGAACCGTTCCACGCCAGGACGGCGCCCGCGGCGACCACCGCCAGGGTCCCCGTTGCGACACGCCGGCCGATGTGTTCGTGGAACAGCACGGCCGCCAGGACGGTGGTGGCCACCAGCTCGAGGTTCAGGAGCAACGACGCGGTGGCGGCCGGCGTGCGCGCCAGCCCGGCCGTGAGCAGGAGCGGGCCCAGCAGTCCTCCCGCGACCACGGCCACGGTGAGGCGACGGCGGCCCCTTCGCCAGGCGACGGGTTCGATGGCCTGGCGACGGACGAACGGGGCGACCGCCACGGCCGCGCCGACGTAGAGGAGGCCGGCCAACACCGGCGCACTCGTGTCGTCGGCGAGTCGGGAGGCCAGCGGTGTGGTGGCTCCGAACAGCACGGCTGCGGCGGCGCATCGGAGCATGCCGCGGCGGGCGCTGGGGTCGATCGTCACGGTCCGAGGAGCGCGGCGAGGTCGTCGGGGACGGGCATCGGTCGGGTGGCGGGGACGTTGGCGCGTCCGGTGTTGCCGGTCGGGTAGCGGCCGGTAGCCGATCCGGGGCCGGCGACGACGAGTCGCGCGAGCTGTCCGGTGATCTCGCGCCGGTCGCGGGTGCGTAGGGCGAGCACGAGCATCCGCCAGTGGGTGTGGACGTGGAGTCGCCACCAGCGCTGGCTGAGGATGTGGGCTGTCTGCAGCCGCACCCACGCGGCGCTGATGTTGCCGTCGGCGGCGAGGGCGCGCGCTTCGGCCAGGCTCGTGTCGTAGCGGGCACGGGCGGCGGGTGGCATCGGGGTCACGCGCAGCACGTGTCCTCCAGCGAGTCTGCGGTCCAGGTGCGACGAGCCTCGAGGAGAGCCAGCGTTGCGATGCCGAGGCCGGCCAACGGGTCAGCCCACCACCAACCGAGCATCGCGTTGGCGCCGAGACCGACGAGCAGGACGGCGGACAGGACTGCACACAGGTTGGTTTGCTTGGCGTCGGCCACTGCGGCCGCGGAACCCAGCGCGGGGGCGAGGGCCCGCTTGGCCCGGGCCAGGAAGGGCATGACCGCCAGAGACAACGCGGCCATCACGATCCCGACGGTGCTCGCGTCGATGCGAAGATCGCAACCGCCGAGATCGTGCACACCGGCGACGAGCTCGTCGCGGCCTACGCGCGACTCCGCGCCGACTGCGTGCAGCAGGGCCACGCCCTCGGCCAACGCGAGCACGACGCCGACCGGTGGATCGCAACCACTGCCCTGCGACTCGGGATCACGCTCGTGTCGAACGACCGGATCTTCGAGGGCGCCCCCGGCCTGCGCCTCGAGTCGGTGCATCGCTGAGCCAACCGACGCGGCCCCACTCGGTTCCCTGGCGATGACCA
>JBKJSO010000355.1:0-3175 GCA_046595835.1 Acidimicrobiales bacterium
GCAGCGCGTGTCGGCCGAGCAGTCCGCCACCGAAGCACTACGCCAGGTGCTCGCCGCGTCGGAGTCCCTCGCCGTGGTCAAGCCCCGCCTCGCCAACCTCGACGCCCAGATCCTCCGGGAGTGCCCACCGGACCGCACCATCGAACTCGAGCGGCTCACCCAGCGACAGAACCAGGTCGAACAGCACGCCCGCCCGGGACGGCTCACCCGGGCCGGTCGTGACGATCATCGCCACCTCCGCAGTCTCGACGAACAACGCGTTGCGCTCGAAGCCGCCCAGCAGCAACGTCAGGACTGGCTCGACGCCCACGCCGACACCTTCGCCTACCGGCACGCGCTCGCTGATCAGGTCGCCAGCAGACGAGAAGCCCTCGGAGTCGCCGCAGCCGCAGAGCCACCGGACCACCTGATCGACCTACTCGGCCCCGTCCCCCAAGACGACCGCGCCCGAGCAGGATGGACCCAGTACGCCAGCCGCGTCGAGGCGTACCGCGAGGAATGGAACATCGAACCCAACCAGCTACGCGACCCCCCTCTCGACGGCGTGCAGTACCGAGAATGGGACACCAGCGTGCACACCATCGAGCTCATCAACCGGCTCGACAACCTGCAGCACCAGCGTGGTCGTGACCGCAGTCTCGAGCACGGCCTCGGGCTGGAGCTGTAGGCGACGCCGTCCGCCGAACCAGCGGATGGCCACGACGAGGGCCCGGTCAACGCGCCGGGAGGCGCCTTCACCGCACCAGAGAACGCCGGAACTCTGGAGCCCTTGAAAGCGTGTCGTTGACGTAGCCGACGGGGGCGTTTCGCTCTGTTGGCTACGCGATATCTGGAGCGCGTCACCAAGGTCGCGCATGTTGCCGTCCCCCGATGCATGAGCCTGTCTCCGCGCCGCCATCGATGCGCCAGCTGGCCCCAGGGACAACTGGACACAGTGTCAAAGACCCGCGCCTTCAGG
Source organism: Acidimicrobiales bacterium (assembly GCA_046595835.1). Classification (GTDB taxonomy): domain Bacteria; phylum Actinomycetota; class Acidimicrobiia; order Acidimicrobiales; family VFJN01; genus VFJN01. The sequence continues at coordinate 959 of JBKJSO010000355.1, forward strand.
TGTCGAGGCGAGGTGGCCGGAGCTGGGAGACGCGCGGTCGGACTGAGCGCTGGTTAGGGATCAGCTCTTCTCCTTGCCGGCCGGCGCGCGCTGCAGGCGGTCGGGTTCACGTCGGCGACATGGCGCCAACGCAAAGACCCAACAACGACAGGCCCTTCCTGATCCGCGCTCCAGATTTCGCCGGATAGGTACTGCCGGCACTCAGCATCCACCGAGTCGTTATGTGCACGGTGTCAAGGTTCCTGGTCAGTAGTTCGGGGCGTGGCGGTGGTCGACGTCGTGGGCGTCGATTCGGCATAGGCGATCGCCTCGGCGACGACGGTGAGATCGATCGGACCGTCGACCCGACCGAGTCCGGTGCGCTCGAGACCGCCCCAGAGCATGCCCACCAGGTAGTCCCGGAAGTCGGAACGCGACATGGTGTGTCGCGCTGCCCACCAGTCGGTGGCGGCGAAGATGGCGCCGAGCACCGAGTAGGCGTACAGCTCTGCCGCACCCGAATCAGCACCAGCGCGGCGCAACGTTCCGCCGATCAGTGAGGAGAGCACGCCGCCGGCCTCATCGATCAGCGAATGGGTCAGCTTCGGCCTCGATGTGGGCGGTTCGGGCGGTGAACTCCCGAGACAGCCACGGTGACGAGCCGCTCACCCAGGCAGCGCTCGTCCAAGCCGCGCTCGCCCTGGGAGCCCCGAGTCTAAAAGCAAGTTCTCCTTGCTATTCACCTCGGGATTCTCTAGCGTCACCCAGAGTTACTTATAGAAGGACTCCGGCCGCCGCCCGGCGTGTCGAATGTGAAACAGAGGAGAACCCGATGAAGAAGACCCATCGCGGGCTGCTCGCTGTCGTACTCGTGGGCGCGCTCGTCGTAGCCGCCTGCTCGTCCGGCAACGATCGGTCCGGTACCGCGGCAACGTCGTCGCCCCAGTCGACCGCAGCCTCGTCGGCCAAGGTCGATCCCGTCGCCTTCCGCACCGACATGCGCAAGCTGTGGGAAGACCACGTCCAGTGGACGCGGCTGTACATCGTGAGCGCGGTCGCCGGGCTCCCCGACGCCGATGCCACCCTGACCCGGCTCCTGCAGAACCAGACCGACATCGGCAACGCCGTCGCCGGGTTCTACGGCAACGACGCCGGCGCCAAGCTCACCACCCTGCTCAAAGGCCACATCGCCACCGCCGGTGAGATCATCACCGCCGCCAAGGCCAGCGACAACGCCGCAGTGACCAAGGCCAGCACCGCCTGGTACGCCAACGCCGATGAGATCGCCAGCTTCCTCGCCGGCGCCAACCCCGCATGGCCCGCAGCCACGCTCAAAGACATGATGAAGACCCACCTCGACCAGACCCTGGCCGAGGCCACCGCCCAGCTCACCGGCGACTACGCCAAGAGCGTCAGCGAGTACGACCACATCGTCACCCACATCGTCGACATGGCCGACGCGCTCTCCTCGGGCATCGTCACCCAGTTCCCCGACCGGTTCACCAAGTAGCAGGTGCCCGGTGCCCGGTGCCCGGTGGTCGGTCAATGGCGACCGGGCACCGGGCTTCGGCCCGCCCGCTGACCTCTGCCGGAATGTCTGGGAAGGCAACTGATGGCCACGATGACCCTCACCGCCCGCAAGGCTCCTTCGACAGTTGATCTGCGCGGCGTGCTCGCCACCATCGCCGGCGTGCTCGCCGCGGCCGGTGGGCTCATCCACCTCGTCGTGATCCGAAACCACCTCGACGTCCTGGTGGTCGCCGCCGGCTTCGCGGTGATGGGGACCGCGCAGGGCGCGTTCGCGCTGCGGGTACTGACCCGTCCCTCACGTCAGGTGCTCTTGGCCGGCGGTGCGCTGCACACGGTCATCGCTGTCGTCTGGCTGACGTCGCGCACGACCGGCCTCGTCTTCATCCCCGGGGCCGAAGGCATCGAGCCGGTCGGCGTCGCCGACCTGGTGGCCACCACGTTCTCCCTCGGCGTGCTGGGTGTGTCGGTGATCGCCCGCTCGCTCGACACCACGTCCACGGGGGTCGTGTTGCCCGCACGCGTAGCGCGACGGATGACCGCGGTCGTCGTGGCCGGCACATTGTGCCTGAGCGTGCCCGCCTTGCTGACACCCCACGATCACGACCGCGCCTCCCACACACCCGACCCACACAGCGCTACCACGGAACTTCTCAACAGTCACGATGGGACACCGCACGACGAGCACGTCCACCCAACCCCGTGAGCGAG
>JBKJSO010000405.1:0-10120 GCA_046595835.1 Acidimicrobiales bacterium
GGCGTGGGCGCGATGATCGCCGACGCCATCTCGCTCCTCGCGGGGGGCGGCGGCCAGCCCCAGGTGCGGGTGCTCGGCACGCCGATCGAGTACATCCCGCACCTGGGGCTGGCCGCCGCCCCCCGCGAGGAGCGAGATGGCGTCGGCGATCATCGCGCCCACGCCGCCCTCTCGGATGCCGTCCTCAGCGGTGAGCACCGCAGGGTGGCCGGCCGCGTCGGCCAGCATCTCGACGTCGAGCGGCACCACCCGCACATCCCACACCGTGGCCTCGATGCCGTCGGCCGCCAGCGAGGCCGCCGCCTCCTCCGCGGCGGCCAGCATCTTGCCGACCGTGAGGATGCAGATGTCTCGACCGGCCCGCACCTTGCGGGCCCGGAGCCCTGCTCCGACCTGATCGTCGGGCACCGAGGGCGCGGCCGTCTTCGACCAGCGGATGGCGGCAGGACCGTCGCAGAGGTCGAGGGCGTCATGGAGCATCACGCCGAGCTCCTGGTAGGAGGACGGGGCGAACAAGGTCATGCCGGGCACCTTGGTGAGCAGGGCCATGTCGAGCACCCCATGGTGCGACGGGCCGTCGTCGCCGGTGATCCCGGCCCGGTCGAGGCAGAACACCACGGGCTGGCCGTGCAGGCCGACGTCGTAGGTGACCTGATCGACGGCCCGGGTGAGGAACGTGGAGTAGAGCGCCACGACTGGCCGCAGGCCTCCCATGGCCATCCCGGCTGCGGAGGTCACTGCGTGCTGCTCGGCGATGCCCACGTCGATGAGCCGGCCGGGGAAGCGCTCGCCGAAGGGGAGCAGCCCGGTGGAGTCGGGCATGGCGGCCGTGATGGCCACCAGCTCCGGGCGAGCCTCGGCCTCCTTGATCATCGCCTCGGTGAAGGCGGCGGTGTAGCTGCCGGGCTTGGGGAGGCCGATGTCGTGCAGGCGCTTGATGGGGTCGTTCTCGGCGGGTCCGTGGCCACGGCCCTTCTGCGTGAGGACGTGCACCACGATGGGTCCGTCGAAGGCGGCGGCGTGGCGCAGCGCCTTCTCCATGCCCTCGATGTCGTGCCCGTCGAACGGGCCGGTGTAGCGGACGCCCAGCGTCTCGAAGAAGGCGACCGGCTCGAACATCTCCCGCACGGCGGCGACCAGGCCGTCGAGGCTGCGCTCGAGCTGGTGGCCCACCACCGGGAGCTCGTGGATGATCCGGTCGAGGCGGGCCCGGTTGCGGAGGTAGCTCGGGTTCACGCGCAGGCGGGCCAGGCTCTCGCCGAGGCGCGACACGGTGGGGGCGTAGGAGCGGCCGTTGTCGTTGAGGATGACGATGGCCTTCTTGCCCGAGTGGCCGAGGTTGTTGAGGCCTTCGAAGGCCATGCCGCCGGTGAGCGAGCCATCGCCGATCACGGCCACGATCCGACGTCCCTCACCGCCCTCGCTCTCCTGGGCCACGGCGAGCCCGTGGGCGTAGCTGATCACCGTGGAGGCGTGGCTGTTCTCGATCCAGTCGTGCTCCGACTCCGCCCGCGAGGGGTAGCCCGACATGCCCCCCTGGGTGCGGAGGTGCTCGAACCCTGCCGCGCGGCCCGTGACGATCTTGTGCACGTAGGCCTGATGACCGGTGTCCCAGAGGACGATGTCGCGCGGGGAGTCGAACACGCGGTGCACGGCCAGCGTGAGCTCGACCGCGCCGAGGTTCGAGCCCAGGTGCCCGCTCCCGGCCTGGGTGACGGCGTGGACGATGAACTGCCGGATCTCCGTGGCCAGCTCGTCGAGCTGGGCGAAGGACAGATCCCGCAGATCCGCTGGCGAGGTGATCGACTGGAGGAGCGGCAAGGGGCCAACGGTACCCCCGGACCTGTGCCAACAGCCACGCGGGGCCCGAGAGGGAGCCCGCCGCGCCGGCACTAGGTTGACCGGATGGCTGGTCTGGACGAGGCCCGCGCCAAGGGCGCATCGGCAGTCGGGGTGGTTCGCGTCAACCTTGCGGAGCGGGCGGCGGAGCTGCTGCGCCGCGACCCAGGGCTGCGTGACACCGCCGTGGAGGTGGGCCTCGTCGACCGTGCTTGGCTCGAGGAGCCGGGGCTCCACCCGGTGCGCTCTGCTCCTGCGCGCGACGTGGTCCAGCGGTTCCTCGAGCGCTCGGTCGAGCGACGCCCCTCGGCCATGGGCACCCTCGGCCTGAACGCCCTGCAGCTCCTCGCCCACGACCAGCCCCAGGGGCACGGCGACGGGGCGGCCACCCCGGTCGTGATCGTCTTCACCGATCTCGAGGGCTTCACGCGGTACACGTCGCGCTTCGGCGACGACGCGGCCATCGCCCTCCTCGCCGAGCACCATCGGGTGATCGGCCCGATCGTGCGCGGCCGCGGCGGCAAGGTGGTCAAGCGGCTCGGCGATGGGCTGATGCTCTCGTTCCCGTCGGCCGAGGCCGCGGTGATGGCGGCCCTCGAGCTCGTCGAGATGCCGCCCGAGCCGCTGCGGCTGCGGGCTGGGGTGCACGCGGGTGGGGCCGTCGTCACCGTCGATGACCTCATCGGTCACGATGTGAACGTGGCCGCGCGCGTGGCCGCCGCGGCAACTGGCGGTCAGGTCCTCGCCACCACAGTCGTGCGCGACAGCGTCGGCGAGCTTCGCGGCGTCGAGTTCGGCCGGGCCCGCCGGAAGAGCTTCAAGGGCGTCGGGGAGGCCGTCAGCGTCTGTCCCGTCCAGCGCCATGGTGGCTGAGCTGCCCGACACTCCGCTCGAGGTGGTCGAGCACCAGGCCCAGCAGTGCGGGCGGGCCGGGTCGCCGCTCTACGAGCAGATCCTGTTGGGGGTCGCTGACGACCTGCGCGCCGGGGGTGTCACCGCGGCGCTGCTCGACGGTCGCCGGGACGATCCGTTCGGCTCGGCGCTCGCCCTGCGGTTCCTTGGCGCGGTGCACCGCCTTGTGCTCGACGGTCGGGCCCCCGCGTTGGCCGCGCTCTACCCGTCAGCGGGGGGCAACCCCGCCGCGGGTGATCCGGTTGCCACCTTCCTCGCCACGGTGGCGGAGCACCGCGCCGAGGTGGCCACACGCCTCACCGATGGCGTGCAGACCAACGAGGTGGGTCGGGCCGCCGTGCTGGTGGGCGGCTATGCCACGGTGAGCGCCCGCTTGGGGCTGCCGCTGCGCCTGCTGGAGGTGGGCGCCAGCGCGGGGCTCAACCTCCGGTTCGACCACTACGCGTACGACACGGGATCGATGGTGTCGGGCGATCCCGCGAGCCCAGTGCGGTTCCGCGGTGTCTGGGAGGGCGATCCACCATCGCTGCCCGAGCGCTTCGACATCGCCGAGCGCCGGGGCTGCGATCGCAACCCGCTTGATCCCACCACCGAGGAGGGCCGAGCGGTGCTGCTCTCCTACATGTGGCCCGATCAGCTCGACCGGCTCGCTCGTCTCTCGGCAGCCATCGCAGTGGCCCAGCACGTTCCGGTGACGATCGACCGCGCCGAGGCGGCCGACTGGACCAGCGCCCGCCTCGCCGATTCGGCCCCCGGGGTGGCGAGCGTGGTGGTGCACTCGATCGTGCTCCAGTACCTGCCGGCCGATCGACGGCGCCGGTTCCGGGCCGCCATCGACGACGCTGGTCGCCGAGCCACGTCCGTCGCCCCCCTGGCCTGGCTGCGCATGGAGCCCGCTGGCGAGCGCGCCGAGCTCCGCCTCACGATGTGGCCGGGCGGAACCGACGAGGTGCTGGCCACGGCCGGCTACCACGGGCAACCGATCTGGTGGGGCGCCAAGCAGTAGGACGGTGCCGGGCGAGGGTCAGGTCGGCTCGTGGCGCTGGCGAAGGCTCGACTGGCGATAGGCGAGGAGCATGAGCTCCGCGTCGCTCCACGTGACCTCCTTGGGCACCATCGCGTTCTCGAGCGCCGCGCAGGCGCTCTTGGTCATGGCCAGCGTCAACGGGTCCATCGAGAGCAGGCGCTCGGCCAGGCGCCGAGCCTCGGCGAGCACGGCGTCGTCGGGGACCACGTGGTTGAGCAAGCCCCACTGCAGTGCCTGCGCGCTGGTGAAGCGCTCGCAGGCCATCACCAGCTCTTTCGTGCGGGCCGGTCCGAGCTCGCGCATCAAGCGGGGAAGCGCCTGCCACGTGAGGGGCAAGCCGAGCTCCACCTCGGGGATCGAGAACCACGCGGACTCCGCCGCGATGCGCAGGTCGCAGCAGGTGAGCAGCACCAGCCCGCCGCCGATGGCGAGGCCGTTGACAGCGGCGATCGTCACCTGGGGAAGGCGCTCGAGCATCTCGCAGGAGCGGCCGCCGAGGTGGGCTCGGGCGCGTCGGTCGATGTCGTTGACGGGCGGCTCGGGGCGCCGGTCACCCAGCTCGGCGCCGGCGGAGAACGCGCGGCCGGCGCCCGTGAGCATCACCACCCGCGTGGCATGGTCGGTCTCGAGCTGGGCGCACAGGTGCTGCAGCTCGTCGTGCAGCTGGATGTCGAGGGCGTTGAGCTTCTCCGGCCGGTGCAGGGTGATCGTCAGCAGGCCCTGGAGGTCGGGGTCGCGCTCGACGAGCAGCCGCTCGTAGGAGGTGTCAGTGGGAGACGAAGGCATGGCGCCGAGTCTCCACCACGACGGCCGCCCGGGTGGCTACAGGCCGGGGACCGCGTCGCGTCGACGACCGTGGAGCGAGGTGCGCGCCGTGATCACCCGGGCGAGCGAGTAGCCGGCGCCCAGGCACACGAGGCCGCCTACCCCGTCGATCCAGTAGTGGTTGGCGGTGAGGACGATGCAGACCAGCGTGATCGCGGGGTAGATGGCCGCGAGCACCTTCGCCCACCGGCGGCGCAGGAGGGGCACGAGCACGATGGCGCTCCACGTGGACCAGCCGATGTGCATGCTCGGCATGGCGGCGTACTGGTTGGAGACGTCCTTCATGCCGTCGTTGCCGAACGACACCCAGCCGCCGTAGCGAGCCACCGTGTCGACGTAGCCGTACCGATGGCAGCCCGGCGCCGAGAGATCGCCGGGCGCGGCGGCAGACGGCGCGTCGGGTGCATAGATCTGGCATGCGCCGAACGGGCCCGGATCGTCGAGCAGGCGCGGCGGCATCAGCGAGTAGGCCGCGAACCCGACCACCGCGAGGCAGGTGGTGACGGCGAGCGTGGTGCGCAGGAGGGGGTACCGCGTGGGGTCGCGCCGGAACACCCACACCAGGGCCACGAAGGTCACGAGGAAGTGGGCGAGGCCGTAGTACACGTTCCAGCCGCGGATCAGGCCGTGACCGGGCAGGTCGAGGTACCACCGCTGGATGTGCGGTTCGAGGTAGAGATGGAGACGTTGCTCGAGGTGGATGATGGAGCGGGCGTGACCGAAGGCGGGACCGGGGTCCCCGTCCGCAGAGCCAAACCGGTTGCGCACCACGGAGTAGACGGCGTACACGCCAAGGCCGAACCCGACCTCCTTCCACCACCGGAGCCTGGGGCCGGCCGGAGCCTCAGCGGGGTGATCGGCCAAATCGGTCATCTCGATGGGTTAGCAGCCCACCGCTACGACGCGACAACCAGCGACTCGGAGCGGGCGGGCGGGCGGCCGCCCACGGCGAACGCCGGCGCGCCGAGCAGGCTCACCCCCAGGTTGAGGAGGTAGAGCAGCAGCCCGAGGGCGATGGCCTCCTCCGTGCTCACGCCGAGGGGGCCGAGGAACAACACGAACGCGCCCTCGCGCACGCCGAGGCCCGAGATGCCGATGGGGAGCACCTGGGCGATGGCGACGGCCGGGAAGAAGGCGAGCAGGGCGGTGAGGCCAGCCGGGCGCACACCGAGCGCCTGCGCGGCGGCCACCGCGGCCAGCACGAGCACGAGCTGGTAGGCGAAGCCGACGAGGAGGAGGTTGACGGCCGCGCGGGGCTCCCGTCGCAGTCGATCGAGGCCGAGGTGGACGGCGCCGGCGAAGCGTCGCCACCCTTCCTTCGACGCGAAGCGGCCGCCGATGCGCTGGTCGGCGACGGCGTAGAGGAGCACGCACAGAGCGAGGAGCGTCGCGAACGCCAGTCCGAGGGCCACCCGGGTGGCGGTGCCCAGGTGCTGGAGGCGTGGGTTCACGAGGAAGCCGGCCACGCTGATGATGGGCAGGACGAGCCACCCCGTGAGGCGCTCGAGCACCACCGATGCGAAGGTCTTGGGCGACTCGCCGGTCTCCCGGGAGAGGCGGCTGACCCGCAGAACATCGCCGCCGATCGTGGTGGGCAGCACGTTCGACACGAACTGGCAGGCCAGGTAGTGCGAGAGGAGATGACGCAGCCCGGCGTGCAGGCCGAGCACCTCGAGGACGCGCTGCCAGCGCAGCGCCGACAGTACGAGAGCAGCGAGCGTGAGGGCGGCGGCGATCGTGAGCCAGAGCACGGTGTGCACCGACATCTCGGGCACGACCTCGGCGAGATCGAACGACGGGACCCGCCAGATGAGCACGGCCAGCATCACGATGCTGAGGCCGATGCGCAGCGCAAGGGAGATGGCCTGCTTCCGGTTCACCCTGCCCCTCTCGCCGGTTCTGGTCCGGGCACATCGTACGCCCCGGACGGCGCGATCGAGACGTCGTGTGGCCCCTATCGGCCGTGGCGCCGTCCTGAGTACGCTCGCCGCGCCGGACCTTGGGGGCCGCCGGTTCGCGTGGATGGCCCGCCCGATCAGACACCCCACCGCTCCCGGGAGGGATCCATGCCCCGCAAGGCCATCCTGGCGTTGGTCGCCCCGCTCCTGCTCGGCGCTGCATCGTGCGCCAGGTCTGCTGACCCCAACACCGTCCTCAGCGGCGAGGCCACCATCGCACTGGTGCGAGCGGCGCCGGATGCGGCCGCCGCAGCCGGCTCTGGCCGCTTCGAGATGCGGGTCGCCATCGACTCGCCCAACGGCGTGTTCGACGTCGTCGCCACGGGCGGCTTCACCCATGAGCAGATGGCGATGCAGATCGACCTCGGGTCGGTGCTCAAGCAGGCCGCCAAGTCATCGGGAGCCACCGTGCCCCCCGGGTTCGACGAGCCGATGGAGATCGTGGCCGACGGCGCCACGGTGTACCTGCGCATGCCGGCCCTCGGTGCGCTCACAGGCGCCGCTGGGTGGTTCTCGGTGACCCCCGACGCGCTCGGCGCCGCGGGTAGGTCGCTCGGCCTGGGCGCGGCGGCCACCGACCCGTCGAAGCTGCTCGAGGTGCTGCGGGGGGTGGCCGACCAGATCGACGAGGTGGGGGACGAGGACGTACGCGGCGTCGCCACCACGCATGTCCGGGCCACGATCGACCTCGACAAGGCCCTCCAGGGCCTGCCGGACGCACGGCGTCGCTCGCTGTCGGATCAGCTCGGGAGCCTCGCGGTGACGGACCGGGCGCTCCCCGTCGAGGTGTGGATCGATGGCGAGGGCCTGCCCCGACGCCTGCGGATGCAGGTGGGCGACCTGGCCAAGTCGGCCGTCGCCGCGTCGATGGGTGTCGGGGGCACCGCCACCATGACGATCGAGCTGTTCGACTACGGCCAGCCGGTGACGGTCGTCGTGCCCGATGCCAGCGAGGTGCAGCCCTTGGGCGACCTCCTCGGCGCGTTCGGCGGTCCCGGCTGATGCAGGTGCGCGACATCGCGATCGACGGCACGGGCGGCGCCACGACGCTGGCCGTGGCGGAGGCAGGAGCGGGTGGGCGGCCGCTGGTGCTCGTCCACGGCTTCACGGGTGCCAAGGAGGACTTCACCGAGTGGCTCGACCCGCTGGCCGAGCTGGGCTGGCACGCCATCGCGCCCGACCAGCGCGGGCACGGCGACAGTCCCCAGCCCGCCGACGAGCGGGCGTACTCCTTCGAGGGGTTCGCGGCCGATCTGCTGGGTCTGCTCGACGCGATGTCCTGGTCGAGCGCGGTCGTGCTCGGGCACTCGATGGGCGGGATGGTCGTCCAGACGGCCGCCATCCACACCCCCGAGGCGTTCGATGCGATCGTCCTGATGGACACCACGCATCGGGCGCTCGGCGCTGATCCCGCGCTCGTCGAGCTCGCCATCAGCATCGCTCGCACGGAGGGGATGGCGGCGCTGATGGCGGCGCAGGACGCCCTCGACGGCGACCAGGGGCTCGACAACGACATCGATCGCCGGTTGAAGGCCGAGCGCCCCGGCTACAGGGAGTTCAGCCAGCGCAAGATGCTGGCTAGCTCACCGGCGATGTACGCGTCCATGATCACCGCGATCACGGACCGAGCCGCCGGCCACGACCGCCTCGACGCGCTCCGCTCGCTCACGATGCCGGCCCTGGTGCTGGTGGGCGAGCACGACCAGCCCTTCGTGCAGCCCTCGGAGCGCATGGCGGCCGCATTGCCCAACGCCGAGCTGGTGGTGATCCCCGGTGCCGCGCACTCGCCGCAGTTCGAGAGCCCCGAGCCTTGGTGGGCGGCACTGCGCGAGTTCCTCGGCCGCCTCTAAGCGAGATCTAGCGAGCCTTCTCCAGGAACTGGGAGGTCTCCACGACCACCCGTGTGACCTTGCCGGCGGCCACGAGACCGCAGTGGTCGCTGACCGAGACCGTGAAGGTGAGGCGCCGGCCTTCGACGCGCTCCAACGTGGCCTCCGCAGCCACCGACGAACCCACGTTGGTAGGAGCAAGGTGGTCGATCTGCACCCGCATCCCCACCGTCGTCTGGCCGGCCGGGAGCTGACCGGCCAGGGCCGCGATGGCGGCCTCCTCACACAGCGCGACCACCCGCGGGGTGCCCAGCACAGGCACGTCGCCGCTGCCGAGCGCGATGGCCGTGTCGGCGTGCGCAACCACCAGCTTGGTGCTGGCGTGCAGTCCAGGTGACAAGGGCATCTGGGTACGATATGCCCCGCCCTGGCCGTCGGGTCAAAGGCAGACCTGATCCATGGGAGTGGCACGCGTGCTCGACAAGGACCTCATCGAACGCACCCTGGGCGCGGCCCTTCGCACCGGTGGGGAGCTGGCGGAGATCTTCGTCGAGGACAGGACGTCATCCAACGCCGTGTTCGACGACGGCAAGGTCGAGCACCTCACCTCCGGGCGTGACCGGGGGGCGGGGATCCGCGTCATCGTCGGCGACACCACCGGCTTCGCCCACACGGCCGACCTCTCCGAGACCGGGTTGGCGGCGGCCGCCGCGGCAGCGGCCGCGGCAGCCCGCTCGGGTGGTGGGGGCGTGCGCGAGGTGGCGCTCACCCGTCAGGAGGCGCCCCGCCCCAACGAGGTGTCGGTCCTCCCCGCAGAGGTCGCCAAGGCGCGCAAGGTCGACCTGCTTCGGCGGGCCGACGACGCCGCCCGCGGCGCCGGGTCGGCCATCTCGCAGGTCACCGCTCGCTACGGCGACAGCCGGCGCCGGATCCTGATCGCCAACAGCGACGGGCTGCTCACCGAGGACGACCAGGTCCGCACGATCTTCTCGGTGATGGCCGTCGCGTCGGGCGACACCGGCATGCAGACGGGGTACCAATCGCTCGGGCGCACGGTCGGCTTCGAGCTCTTCGACAGCCACGACGTGGAGGATCTCGGTCGGGAAGCCGCGGGTCGGGCCCTGCTCAAGCTGGCCGCCCGCCCGGCCCCGTCGGGCACGATGCCCGTCGTGATCGGTCCCGGAGGCGGCGGTGTGCTCTTCCACGAGGCCTGCGGCCACGGTCTCGAGGCCGATCTCGTCGCCAAAGGCGCATCCGTGTTCGCCGGGCGCATCGGCGAGCGGGTGGCCGACCCGCGGATCACGTTGGTCGACGACGGCACGATGGCCGAGGAGTGGGGCTGCTTCGCCGTCGACGACGAAGGCAGCACCGCGTCGCGCAACGTCCTCATCGAGGACGGCATCCTCACCGACTACATGTGGGACCTGCTCCGCTCCCGCAAGGAGGGTCGGGCCCGGTCAGGCAACGGCCGGCGGCAGAGCTACAAGCACCTCCCGATGGTGCGCATGACCAACACGTTCGTGCTCGACGGCCCCGACGACCCCGACGACATCATCTCGTCGACGCCCAACGGCGTGTATGTCGCCAAGCTCGGCGGCGGTTCGGTCAACACCGCGTCGGGCGACTTCGTGTTCGGCATGACCGAGGCGTACCTGATCGAGAACGGCGAGATCACCGAGCCGTTGCGCGACGGCAACCTGATCGGCAACGGCCCGAAGGTGCTCGCCGAC
>JBKJSO010000056.1:0-4359 GCA_046595835.1 Acidimicrobiales bacterium
CCACGAACAACAGCGATGCCGTCAAAGTCACCCGGCGGGCATCACGTCGACCCAGGTCGGCCACCGGAAGGGCGGAGACATACGACAGGTAGCCGGGGTTCGTGTCGTTCAGCTCGCCGTGCTGCCTGCCCCTCATCCCGGGCTACTTGTCGTATGTCTCCGCTCTTCCGGTGGCCGACCTGGGTCGACGTGATGCCCGCCGGGTGACTTTGACGGCATCGCTGTTGTTCGTGGCGGGGTTCACCGTGGTGTTCGTGACCCTCGGGGTCGGTGCCACCGCGTTCGGCTCGGTGCTGCTGCGCAACCAGGACACCATCGTGCGCTGGTTCGGGCTGGTCATCATCGTGCTCGGGCTGACCACCATGGGCGTCCTGCGCATCCCGGTGTTGCTGCGCGAGCGGCGCGTCGACATGGCCCGGGTCCCGCGTGGCCCGGCGTGGGCCTTCCCGATGGGGATGGCCTTCGCGGCGGGGTGGGCGCCGTGCATCGGTCCGATCCTTGCCACCATCCTGACGACCGCGGCGGTGAGCGGGACGGTGGTGTGGGGCGGGGTCCTGCTGGCGATGTACTCGCTTGGTCTCGGGATCCCGTTCGTGTTGCTAGCGCTCGGGTTCAATCGGGCTCAGACGTCGATGGCGTGGCTGCGACGGAACGGACGCCGGATCGAGATCCTCGGGGGCACGCTTCTCGTGGGGGTTGGTGTCCTGTTCGTCATGGGGGAGTGGCAGCCGCTGTTCCGCCCGCTGCAGCGATGGTTCGCGGAGGCCGGATGGCCACCGATCTGATCGACGACGGGCCGCCCCGCCGGTTTGCGCTGTGGGTCTCGATCGCGATCGGGCTCGTCGTGGTGGCTCTCGTCGCGGTGCTGGCCACCCGATCGCCAGCGGGTTCCCGCGTCGCGGACTCGCCCCTCCTCGGCCGTCAGGTGCCTCCGGTGGAGGGCACAACCATCGATGGCACCCGCTTCGAGCTGGCGAGCCTCCGGGGCCGCTGGGTGGTGGTCAACTTCTTCGCCACGTGGTGCGTCCCGTGCCGGGAGGAGCACCCCGACCTCATTCGCTTCCAAGCGCGTCACGAGCCTCTCGGCGACGCCACCGTCGTCGGGATCATCTATGACGACGACTCCGGTGCCGTGCGCAAGTTCCGCGCCGATGAGGGCGGCACCTGGCCCATGGTGCAAGACCCCGACGGGCAGACCGGCGTCGACTTCGGCGTGACCGGGGTCCCCGAGTCGTTCCTCGTCGCGCCCGACGGCACCGTCATCGCTCGCCTCGTCGGCGGCGTTCGCTATTCCGAGCTCGAACGCCTCCTCACCGAGGCGACAGGAGGAGACCGTGATGCCTAAGCCCGGTAACCAACGGCCCACGTCCTCGCAGCGCAGACGGGGTGCAGTCAAGCACCCGCCGGCTCGACGTGACCGAACCGGACTCATCGTCGGACTGGTCGTCGTCGCTCTCGCCGCTGTGGCCCTCCTCGTCGCAACGCGCGCAAGCAACGATCCGCCGGATCAGGTGGACGGCGAGGCTGCGGGGGTGACCGGCGGCGACTTCCACTCGCTCGTCGCCGATCCGACCCAACCGGGGCGGCTGTACGTCGGCGGTCACCAAGCCGTCTCCACCTCGGCCGACGGGGGGAAGACGTGGACCCGGGTCAGGTCGCTCGACGACGCCGACGCCATGGGATGGGGGTTCCGAGCTGGCGCCGTGTTCGTCAGCGGCCACCCCGGCCTCAACCGCAGTGACGACAACACCGCGACCTTCGCGCGGGTGAACGAGGGTCTCCCTGGTACCGACATCCACGCGTTCGGGGCCGGCCGGGAGGTCCTCTACGGATCAGCGGCCGACGGAGGGCTGTTCGCCTCGATCGACGATGGCGCTACCTGGCAGGTGCGAGCCACGGAGGGCACCCAGGCGTTCTTCGGTCGGATCGTGGTCGACCCCGCCGACGATGATCATCTCTTCGCCGCCGACGCCCAGCAGGGCGTTGCCGAGAGCCGCGACGGCGGGCGCACGTGGACTGTGCTGACCAGCGGGCTACCCATGGCAGTCTGGCTCTCCCGTAGTGCCGATGACCTCACGGTCCTCGTGGCCTCAGGGCCGGCGGGGGCGGCCCAGTCCCACGACGGCGGAAGCACCTGGACGCCCCTCGAGGTTCCGGCTGGTGGGTCGCTCGTCGAGGTCGCTCCGAGTGACCCCTCGTCGCTGTACGTCGGTCTCCACGATGGGCAGGCGGTGCGGGTACAGGTCAGCGACGATGGCGGCCGCAGCTGGGTGCCGGTGTGACCGGCGATTCCCACGGTCCTCCGAGCCCTGGCCCGGCGCCCCGGTCCGCGAGCCAGCATCGATCGATCAAGGTCGCTCTCGTGGTGGCGATCGCGGCCGTTGGGTTCGCGATCGCGTGGCAGGCGCGTGAGCAGCCCGCCGCGACTGCGCTGCAACGCACGAGCGGCGAGCAGGCCCCCGCCATCCGCCTCCCCGATCTGGTCGACCCACAGCAGGAGGTCCAGCTGAGCGACGCTGACGGCCTGCCCGTGGTGCTCAACTTCTGGGCGTCGTGGTGCGTCCCCTGCCGCCATGAGATGCCTGCCTTCGAGGCGGTGTACCGGCGTCTCGGCGACCAGGTGGCCTTTATTGGCATCAACCACCAAGATCGCCGCGACGACGCCCTCGCCCTCCTCGCCGACACGGGCGTGACCTACCCCGTCGGCCACGACCCCCAAGGCGAGGTCGCCCGGGACTATGGGCTGTTCGGGATGCCCACCACCGTGTTCATCTCCAAGAGCGGAGAGGTGCTCGCCCGGCGCACGGGCGAAATGACCGCCGAGGAGCTCGAACGGACCATCAACGAGATCCTCCTGGCACGATGACACCCGCTCGCGCCCGCCAGCCCGCGCGTGCGGGTCACCCGCCCCTATGCGCCTACCTTGGACCGATGCCTCGATCAGGGTCTCGCCAACGAACCGGTGAGCAGGGGCGACGATGAGCGGCACGGGCCTCGTCGTCGCGTTGGCGATTGCCTCAGCGGCGCTCCTCGCCGGGTGCGGCGACGCCACCACGAAGGCCGCGCCCCGCTCCGCGAGCACCACAACGATCCGGAGCGGCGACGAGTTTGGCTCACTGTGCGCGGCTCTCGACGCAGCCGACGCCGGCGACATCGAGACCGCCCGCCAGGCCTTCGACCACGGCCCGCTGCACGATCTCGCGGACGCTGCGATCGATCTCGACCGGGCGGTGGCGGCCCGGCTCCTGGTGGCCAAGGAGGCCGTCGAGAGCGCTCTGGCCGATTCGACGACGCCACCCAGCGAGGTGGCCCACGCCCTGCGCACGCTGGCCGGTGCGACCGCCGCAGCACTGACAGCCACGGGCGTGTCGACCCGTTCCCTCTGTGAACAGGAGACCCCGTGATCACCACCAGGCGCGTCGCCTTCCTTGCGGCAGGAGCCCTCGCGCTGTCCGCGTGTGGTGGCGGTTTGGGGGAGACGACGCAGGGCTCGACCACGGCCCCGGCCGCGCCGTATGGCGCTCAGGTCGCCAGCTACGACCTCGCCGCGGATGGTCCGCAGCGGTTCCTGGTCGGCCTCATCGGGACGGACGGCGGCACCCTCGTCGGCGGCACCCTGGATCTGGACTTCACGTTCCTCGGAGCGACACCCGACGACACCGCATCCGCAGCGACCGCCCCGGACATCGACGGCGTCACAGCCGCGTTCCTTCCCGTAGCGGACGGCCTCGCACCATCGCCCGACGACGGCCCCCGGCTACGCGAGGGCGACGAAGGAATCGGGGTCTACGAGGCCAGCGGCGTGCGTTTCGCTCAGGCTGGGTTCTGGAACGTCACGGTGCACGCCCGTGTCGGGGGCGCCGACGTCGCCCTGGAGGCGGCCTTCGAGGTCCAACCCGTTCACCAGATCGTCAACGCCGGCGATCCGGCACCGCGCACCGTCAACCTGCTCCCCGGTTCCACCGACGCGCCCCCCAAGGCGATCGACTCACGCGCGACCGACAACGGCGCGGTGCCCGACCCCGACCTCCACCGCCTCACCGTCGCCGATGCCATCGCCACGGGCAAGCCGACGCTCGTCGTGGTGTCCACCCCCGTGTTCTGCGTCAGCAGGTTCTGTGGGCCCATCACCGACAGCGTCCAGGCCCTCGCCGATGACTTCGGGGACCGGGCCAACTTCGTCCACATCGAGGTCTGGAAGGACTTCGAGAACAACGTCCTCAACAAGGGCGCCGCGGAGTGGATCTACCCGAACGACACGGTCGACCCGTCCGAACCCTGGGTCTTCCTCGTCAACGGCACCGGAACCGTGATCCAGCGCTGGGACAACGTGGCCAACCAGGCCGTCGTGAGCGACGC
>JBKJSO010000081.1:0-3245 GCA_046595835.1 Acidimicrobiales bacterium
CTCGTCCTCCTCGGTGATGCGCACCTCCTCGACGCCCTCGATGGGGGCGAGGTGGTCGATCACGGCGCGCACGACCTGCTCGGGGGCGGACGCGCCCGCCGTGACGCCGATGGTGCCACTGAGCCCCTCGGGGAGCTCGTCGGGACCGTTGACACGGAACACCCGCTGCGCCCCCGACTCCCGCGCCAGGCGCTCGAGGGCTCGCGTGTTCGACGAGTTGGCCGAACCGATCACCACGACGGCATCGCAGTGCTCGGCGATGGCGCCGAGGGCAGACTGGCGGTTGGTGGTGGCGAAGCACAGATCGCTGCGCCCCGGCTTCCAGAGCTGCGGGAAGCGCGCCGCGGTTCGATCAGCCACCGCCGCCCAGTCGCGGTGGGACAGGGTCGTCTGGGCGAGCAGGGCCACCGGCTGGTCGAAGGCGGGCAGCGCGTCGACCTCGGCCACCGTCTCGACACGGTGGATGGCGTCGGGGGCGACGGCCATCGTGCCCACCGCCTCCTCGTGGCCCTCATGGCCCACGTAGACGATCTGGTAGCCCTTGCCGGCGCGGGTCTTGACCTCGTGGTGGACCTTGGTGACGAGCGGGCACACGGCGTTCACCACGAAGCCACCGCTGGCCTTGGCCGCCGCGACCACCTCGGGCGCTGAGCCGTGGGCCGAGAGCATGATCGGGCTGCCGGGCGGCACCTCGTCGATGTTGTCCACGAACACCACGCCGAGGTCGCGGAAGCGGTCAACCACGAGCTGGTTGTGGACGATCTCGTGGTAGCAGTACACCGGCGCCTCGAAGGAGCGCACCATCCAGGCCAGCGCCTTGATCGCCATCTCGACGCCTGCGCAGAAGCCGCGGGGGGCAGCGAGGAGCACCTTGTCGACAGCCATCCCGGCCACGCTACCGGCCTCGCCGCCCGCCTCGGACTGCGGCCACGGGCCCCCTGGGCCGTAGCCTGGGCAGATGTCTGCTCCTCGAGTCGTTGCTGTCGCGCCCGGGTCGCCCGCGGCGCGCGCCGGCGTGGAGGTCGGCGACGAGGTCACCGCGATCGACGGTCAGGTGCCGCGCGACATCATCGAGTGGCGGTTTCTCGTGGACGAAGCAGACCTCGTGGTGGAGCTCGCGCGAGGGGGCTTGGGACTCACCCTCGAGATCGACAAGCGGGCGGGGGAGCCACTCGGGGTCGAGGTGCACTCGGCCCTGTTCGACCAGGTGCGCACCTGCGACAACCACTGCGAGTTCTGCTTCATCTACCAGCTTCCACCGGGGTTGCGCCAGAGCCTCTACCTCAAGGACGACGACTACCGGTTGAGCTTCCTCTACGGGAACTTCACCACCC
Organism: Acidimicrobiales bacterium; assembly: GCA_046595835.1. Taxonomy (GTDB): domain Bacteria; phylum Actinomycetota; class Acidimicrobiia; order Acidimicrobiales; family VFJN01; genus VFJN01. The sequence continues at coordinate 1,335 of JBKJSO010000081.1, forward strand.
TCACCCGTTTCACGGAGGCCGACCTCGAACGGGTGGTCACGGAGCGCCTCAGCCCGCTGCACGTGTCGATCCACGCCACCGATCCCGAGGTGCGGTCGGAGATGCTGCGCAACCGCCGGGGGGCCACGAGCCTGCGGTGGCTGCGGGCCCTGCTGGACCACGAGATCGAGGTGCACGGCCAGGTGGTGGTGTGCCCGGGCATCAACGACGGCGCCGTCCTCGACGACACGATGGCGGGCGTGCTCGACCGCTTCCCCGAGCTGGCGTCGCTGTGCGTGGTGCCGCTCGGCATCTCCAAGTTCAACGCCGAAGGTCGCATGCGACCCCACACGCTGGCCGAGGCGCAGACCGTGGTCGACACCGTGGAGGACTGGCAGGGGGTGTTCGCCACGGTGCTCGGGCGACGCCTCGTGTTCGCAGCCGACGAGTACTACCTCCTCGCGGAGCGCCCCTTCCCGTCAGCGGACTCCTACGAGGGGTTCCCCATGCACGAGGACGGCATCGGGATGGCCCGCACCCTTGAGCTTGAGCTCTTCGGCGCGAAGGCCGATGCCACGGGCAAGCAGCCCGGCTTCTTCGCCTGGGCCGACGGGGGCGACGCGCAGCCAGTCGACGGATCGGCCTCGATCGACGCCGACTACGAGCCCTACCGCGGTCAGCGGGCCACGGCCGATCAGCTCCTGCAGATCCGCCCCTCCCGCACGGCACCGATCGGCATCCTCACCGGTCCCTACGGCGCCCTCGTGCTTGAGCCCCTCGTCGCCCGACTCGGTCGGACTGACGTGCGGGTGATCCCGGTCGAGAACCGGTTCTTCGGTGGCACCACAGGTGTCACGGGCTTGATGGTCGGCGACGACCTCGCCCGTACGTTGGCCACGGAGCCGACCGGGCACCGCTACCTCCTCCCCGACGTGTGCCTGTCGAACGGCGTGTTCCTCGACGGTGGCGCTCCCGCCGACCTGCCCCGACCCGTCGAAGTCATCCCCACCGACGGTCATGCCCTTCGGGAGGCGCTCGACGTCCCCGTCCGAACACTGCAAGGCGCTCGATGATCCCCGACGAACTCCCCACCGTGGCCATCGTGGGCCGCCCCAACGTCGGCAAGTCGACGCTCGTGAACCGCATCGTCGGGAAGCGGGTGGCCATCGTGGAGGAGAAGCCCGGCGTCACGCGCGATCGCAAGGAGGTCGACGCCGATTGGCTGGGCGTGGCCTTCCGGCTGATCGACACCGGGGGCTGGATGCCTGGCGGGACCGACCTCGACGCCAAGGTGAGCCGCCAGAGCGAGCAGGCCATTCGTGAGGCCGACGCCATCCTCCTCGTGCTCGATGCCATCACCGGCGTCACCGAGGAGGACGCCCGAGTGGGAGAGGTGATCCGCAGCATCGCCCGCGGCAAGGTGATCGTCGTCGTCAACAAGGTGGACGACTCCGGTCGTGAGGGCCTGATCTGGGAGGCCATGTCGCTCGGACTCGGGGAACCGATGCCGATCAGCGCCCTGCACGGGCGTGGCTCGGGCGAGGTGCTCGACGCGCTGATCGAGCTCCTGCCCACCCCGGCGCCGGTTGCCGAGAGCGGGGACGGCGAGGACGACGATGACGAACCCGGCGTGCGGGTGTTCTCGGTGGCGCTGGTCGGTCGGCCCAATGTGGGGAAGTCCACGCTGTTCAACCGGCTCATCGGTGAGGAGCGCGCGGTCGTGCACGACATGCCCGGCACCACGCGCGACACGATCGACACGGTCGTGGAGACCGATGAGGGCCCGATCCGCTTCGTCGACACGGCCGGCATGCGGCGCAAGGCCAAGATCGCCGAGGGCACGGAGTACTACTCGCTCGTCCGGGCGCTCCAGGCCGTCGACCAGTCCGACGTGGCGCTCCTGATCGTCGACGCCACCGTGGGCATCACCGC
>JBKJSO010000411.1:0-8665 GCA_046595835.1 Acidimicrobiales bacterium
TGCGAGGTCATGGCTCAGCAGACGCAGGTCGCACGAGTGGCGGCTCGCTGGGCGCCCTTTCTCGAGCGCTTCCCTACTCCGGCCGCCTGCGCCGACGCGCCCGTGAGCGAGGTGGTCCGCTGGTGGACCGGGATGGGCTACAACCGCCGCGCTCTCAATCTGCATCGCTGCGCCACCGAGGTCGTGGCGCGCCACGATGGCCGCCTCCCCGACGACCTCGAGCAGCTGCTCGCCCTCCCCGGGATCGGGCCCTACACCGCCCGGGCGGTGCTGGCCTTCGCCTTCGAGGCCGACGCCGCCATCGTCGACACGAACACCGCTCGCGTGCTGGCGCGGTGGGAGGGGGGTCGCCTCGCTGCCCGCGCGATGCAGGCGGCCGCCGATGCGGCGCTCCCGGCCCGATCGGCCTGGGCGTGGAACCAGGCCATGCTCGACCTCGGTGCCACGGTCTGCACGCGACGATCACCGCGATGCTGGGAGTGCCCGGCCGCCTCGACCTGCCGATGGGCGCTGGCTGGCTGCCCGTCGCCAGATCCGGCGGATGGTTCGGCCGGTGTGTCCGGGGGCCAGACGCGCTTCGTAGGCAGCGACCGGCAAGGGCGAGGCCGCCTCGTCGAGGCGTTGCGCGCCGGGCCCGTCGAAGTGGAGGACCTCGCCGTCATGATGGGATGGCCCGACGACAGCGCTCGCGCAGAGCGAGTCGCCACGTCACTCGTCGCCGACGGCCTCGTCGAGCAAGACGGTCGTCAGTACCGCCTGCCCGTGAGGGCTGTCACCAGATCGGGGTCTGGTTCCCCGATCTCGTGACCGAGGGCGGTGGCGCACCTCACCCCCGGACGAAGTCGATGATGAGCTGGTTGACCGCGTCGGGTCGTTCCAGGTGGAGGAAGTGGCCCGCGTCGTCGACCACCTCCATGCGGGAGCCGGGGGAGGTGAGGAAGGTCGGGGCCGACTCCGCCACCTCGACGCCCATGCAGCCATCGCTTCGGCCGTGCAGGTAGAGCGTCGGCTGCGCGGTCACCTCGGCGGCCTTGGCCTGCACTGCGTCGAGGGCGGGGTCGACGCCGACGTTGCCGAGCGTGGCCCGGTAGTACCCGAGCGCGGCCGCGAGGTTGGCCGGGTCGCGCAGCGCATCCTTGACGCGCGGGAGGTCCTCGCTGGCGTCGTAGCCGGGGGACCAGTCGGCCCAGAGGCCGTCGATGAAGGCGAGATCGCCCATGCCCACCACCACGTCGGCCAGCGCGTGCTGGAAGAAGAACATGTACCAGGAGCGCTTGAGCTGGGCGTAGGTCATGAAGCCACCAGCCACCGAACCGGCGGGGGGCACGGCCATCGTGACGACGCGCCGCCACCGGTCGGGTTCGTGGTTGGCGGTGACATAGGTGGCCATCGCCCCCCAGTCGTGGCCGACGATCACGGCGTCGCCGTCTCCGCCGAGCGCGTCGTGCAGCGCGCCGGCATCCAGGGCGAGCGCGGCGGTCTGGTAGCGGCCGTCGGCGGGCACCGCTGTCGGGGCGTAGCCGCGCAGGAACGGGGCGACCGCGTGGTACCCCGCATCGGCCAGCGCGGGCAGGAGGTGCCGCCAGGTCCACGCGGCGTCGGGGAACCCGTGCAGGCAGAGCGCCAGCGGACCGGCCCCGGCCTCCAGGAACCCGAAGTCGACGTCGTTGGCGGTGATTCGGCCCTGGGTCAGCGTCATGGCCGCGTACGGTAGCGGTCGCGCCCGCGAGCGTGGTGCTTGCTGCGGTGGGTGAGACACACGTCACACGACATACCGCCAGATGTCGTTCCCCGGTAACCTTCTGCCTTCAGATGAACCCGGGGGGGACCACTGCTCAACGTCAGCTTCTTCGGTGTCCGGGGCTCCACGCCGTGTCCGTGCGAGGCCAATCGGCGCTATGGCGGCAACACCTCGTGCGTTGCGCTGGAGTCGCCCGATCATGCGCCGATCGTCCTCGACCTCGGCACCGGGTTGCGCTTCTGGGGTGAGACGCTGGATATCTCGGAGCCCTTCGTCGGCTCCGCCCTCGTCACGCACATCCACTGGGATCACGTCCAGGGCCTTCCGTTCTTCACGCCGGTGCTGCAGCCCGGCGCCCGCTTCGACGTGTACGGCCCGCCGCAGCCAGAGCAGGGCTCGCTCTGCGATGCCTTCAACCAGTTCATGCGCCCACCGTTCTTCCCCGTCACCACGGCCGAGCTGCTGGGCGACATTCGCTTTCACGAAGTCTGGGAGGAAGATCTCGAGCTCGACGGCGCGAAGGTGAAGGTGCGCTCGGTGCCCCACGTGGGGCGCACGAGCGGGTACCGCGTCGAGATGGGTGGTGCCACGGTCGCCTACCTGTCCGATCACCAGATGCCCGCCGATGGCAGCCACGTGGTGAGCGACGCGGTGCTCGAGCTCTGCGATGGCGTCGATCTGCTCATCCACGATGCGCAGTACACCGAGGCCGAGTTCCCGGCGAAGTCCACCTGGGGTCACTGCACGGCGGACTACGCGGTGCACGTGGCCAAGGAGTCCAGCGCGCGGCGCCTCGCGCTGTTCCACCACGACCCGACCCATCACGACGGCGCCGTCGACGCCATCCTCGCCCACGCCCGCCAGCTGGCCCAGGGATCGACCATCGATGAGGTCGTAGCGGCCCACGAGGGCCTCGTCATCTCCCACGGTTGACGCCCGGTAGCGTCGCCGCGATGAGCGACCAGGCCCCCTTCGACTCCGCCAAGTACCGCCAGGTGCTCGGCCACTTCCCCACGGGCGTCACGGTGATCACCGCCGCCCCTGACGGCGAGCCGGTGGGCTTGGCCGTCGGGTCCTTCAGCTCGGTGTCGCTCGATCCGCCCCTGGTGGCCTTCTTCCCGGGGAAGAGCTCAACGTCGTGGCCGAAGATCGAGTCCGCCGGCTCCTTCTGCGTCAACATCCTCGCCCAGGATCAGGAGGAGGTGTGCCGGCGGTTCGCTTCCAAGGACGAGGACAAGTTCGCGGGGCTGGGCTGGACCCGGGCGGGCTCGGGGTCCCCGCTGATCGACAGCGTCATCGCCTGGATCGACTGCGACATCCACTCGGTGATCGACGCCGGCGACCACCACTGCGTGCTTGGCCTCGTGCGCGATCTTGGGGTGGGCCACGATGGCGCGCCGCTGATCTTCTTCCGGGGCGGCTACGGCCGCTTCACGGTCTAGGCCCCGCGAGTGCCGATCTACGCGCTGGGCGACATCGAGCCCGACATCCACCCGTCGGCGTACGTCCACCCCGACGCCGTGGTGATCGGCGCCGTCACGATCGGCCCCGAAGCCTCCGTCTGGCCGTGCGCCGTCTTGCGTGGTGACACCGGCGGGATCGTGGTCGGCGCCCGCACCTCGGTCCAGGACGGCACGGTCGTGCACACCACTCCCATGCACCCCACGCGCATCGGACGGGAGTGCGTGATCGGCCACAACGTCCACCTCGAGGGGTGCGACATCGGCAACGGCGTGCTCATCGGTTCCGGGGCGGTCGTGCTCAACGGTGCGGTGGTGGAGGCTGAGGCGCTCGTGGCGGCCGGCGCCCTCGTCTCCGGGTCGATGGTCGTGCCGAGTCGCGCCATGGCGCTCGGCGTGCCGGCCACGATCAAGCCCGACGCCGTGCGGCCCGAGGTCCAGATCGTCCCGGGCATGCACGTCTACATCGAGCGGGGTCGCACCTACCGGGCCCTGCTCCGACGCATCGACTGACCTCCGTCAGACAGGCTCGGGCGTCAGCTCGAGGAGGGTGATGGCGCCGTCCAGCGCTCGTTGGTGCGCCCATGCGGCGACGAAGGCATCGTCGCTGAGGTAGACGAGCTGGTGGGCCTCGGCCGACGCGAGCAGCAGGTCGAGCAGATCCCACTTCCGATCAGCCGGCACCCGGAGGAACACCTCGTCGAGCACGACGGGCACCGGATCGCCGGCCGGGCCCGCAGTGGATGCGGTGGCCAGGTGGCTGAGGAGCTGCTGGCGGATGTCCGCGATGGCGGCGGGGTCGCCGGTGACGTCGTACCCACCGACCCGGGCCTCGAGTGCGGCCACGCGGCGTTCGAGGGCGGCGCGGCGATCGGCCAGGCGATCGACGTCGACCTCGGCGCACGCGGTGGCGAGCTGCTGGAGCAGCGCGTCCTGCCGTGCTTCGAGACCGAGGAGGTCGGGTGTGACGGCGTCGGCTGCGGTCACGGTCGCCCACTCGGGACGGCGGAGACTGGCCGAGGTGCGCTCGAGCTCGAGGAGCTCTGCATCGATCTCGGTGCGGGGACGGGCCGACCGTCGGGCGTCCTCCCGCTGGGCCGCCCGGGTGACGGCCCACTCCAGGGCACCGACGCGCGCATCGAGTGGTCCGGCCTCAAAGCCGAGCTCGAGCAGCAGGTCGTCGAGGCTGCGCGACGCCTTCTCGAGGTCGACGTCGGCGTCATCGAGCTCGGTCTGGGCTCGCGCGGCCGTTCCTCGCCCGCACTGGTGGCGCACCAACGATTCGAGGCCGGCGAGGTCCTCGAGGTCGGCTTCGGCGACGAGGTACGGCGCAGTCGCCCGCAGGACCTCGTCGTGGGCACGCAGGAGGTTCGGCTCAGCCTGCTCGTGGAGCTCGCGACGGAGCGCTTCGATCTCGTCGGCCGTGTCGCCGAGGTTGCCGAGCGCCTCGTTGTAGGACTCGATCTCGGCGCGCAGGGCCAGCGCCCGGTCGACCTCGATCGCGTCGCCCACGACGTCGAGCCAACCGGCCAGGGAGGCCCGGTGCTCGACGAGCGTCGTGTCGATGAGCTGGCGGAGCTTGGGGTCGACGCTGGCCTCGACCCGTCGGATGTGGAACCCGAGGTAGCTGGTGGCGTCGGCCTGCTCGAGCGCAGCCCGCTCGGCTCGTGCGGCCTTGGCCCGGCGGGCGCCAGGTCGGACGATGCCGGCACCAGCCGCGACAGCTGCCCCGACGAGTCCGACCGGGAGCAGGAGGGGAGCGGCGGCGAGTCCGATGGCCCCGGCGGCGAGACCGAGCCCGACGCCGCCGATCCCGGGGAGTCGCGCCGTGTCGGCGGCCCGGTCGGCGGCCTCGACCTCGGCGTGGGCGTCCTCGATGGTGTGGATGAGCTCGGCGGTGCGGCCCACCTGCTCGACATCGAGGCCGCCGAGGGACACTTGGAGGTGCTGCAGCGTGGACGCCGCGCCGTTGAGCCGCTCGGCCGCGTCCCACAGGGCCGACTGCTCGAGCAGCCCGAGCTCCGCCACCAGGGGATCCGTGGGCGCCGGCAGCTTCGAGACCGAGAGCGCCTGCAGTCGTTGGTCCAGGGCGTCACGCCCGTCGATCGAGCGGAGCAGAGCGGCGACGAGCTCCTCGAGCTCGGCGGGCGGCTCCGTGGGGATGTCGGCCAGGCGGTCACGATCAGGCTGCTCGACCCGCGCACTGCCATCGATGTGCGCCGTGAGCGTGTGCACGCGCTCAGCGGTGGTCGTCCACCTCTCCGCCAGCGAGTGGGCGCGCTCCGCACTCGACAGGAGGTGGCGGTCGGACTCGATGCTGGCCGTGCCGGCCTGGATCGCAGCCAGCTCCGCTCGCACCCGCTCCATCTGGGCGAGCACCTGGGCGTACTCTCGGCGCGCCACTCCGTCGCGTGCGACGCGGAGCTCCTCCTCAAGGAGGAGCAGCTCCTCTTGCAAGGAGGCCACGGCCTCCTGCTGACCGAGGGCTGCGTTCAGCTCCGCGCTCAGCGCATCGAGCGCCGCCCGTGCTTCTCTCAGCTCGGGGGGCTCGCCATCTCGAGCGGCCCGGGTGAGCACACCGAGGTCGTCAGCGCTCAAGAGCATCAGGGATCGCACGGTCACTGGATCAGTGCCCATCGGGCCCAGCGGCGCCGGCGCGGCAGACCCGTCCTCGTGGCTGGCCGTGACTCGGCCATCGTGCGCCACGACGGTGATCGAGCGCCCGTCGGCGTTGAGGTAGCGCAGGGTCGTGGCGTCGCGCCCGCCGACCACCGAGCCCACGATGCTGTCGCCGAGCGACCGGCGCTCGACCGCGCCGAGGCCCGACAGCACGGTCAGCTCGGGGTGGAACCGAACGCGTAGCTCGTCTTCCGTGTCCTGCATGATCAGCTCGTCGAACCTCACTGCACACCTCCGTTGCCGTCGTTCATCGGCACGGGGGAATCGCACCTGTAGCCCCTTGTGGGTCGAACGGCCTACGACGCGATCCGGACGAATCGCCCTCGGGGCTCAGGCGGCGCTGTCGAGCCAGGTGAGGCCGCGGATCGGGAGGTTCCGCACCACCGCGAACACCGTGGCCAGCACGATCATCGTGGGCAACGCCCACCGCGGAAGCGAGATCGACCGGGGGGGCCGACCGAGGGCCGTGCGCACCCATTGCAGCCAGATCACGGCGCCGACGGGCACGGCGAGGAGCAGCAGCAGGTTGTGGTTCAGTGCCGTGCCCACCTGGCCCCGGCTCAGCGCGTGCAGTCCGCGCAGGGTGCCACAGGCCGGACAATCGATCCCGAGCAGCGCACGAGTGGGGCAGAGCGGGTATCGGCCGCTCTCGTTCGGGTCGACGAGGGCAACCAGTGCGCACCCGCACATCGCGCCGAGCGCCATCGAGGCCGGGACCGCTTGCGCGGGTCCCAGACGACGGGCGAGGGGCGTGGCGAGCACGGCTGCCACGGTAGACGCCGGTGCCTCGCAGCCGCGGCGGATCTGACTGGGGCATCGCGGCGCTACACCAGTAGGTTGACCCACGGGTCAAGGTTCGGGGAGCACGAGGGCATGGCAGGCACGAAGGGCGCGAGCACGGGGTGGCGGCTGATGATCGACGCCTGCCGGCCCCGGCGCGCGGGGATCATCATCGGTGTGGTGGTGGGGCTGGGCTGGACGGTCGGCAAGGTGAGCGTCGGCATCTTCGTCCAGCACGCGGTCGACGGCATCGAGGCGAACGACATGGCCGTGCTCCGGACGTGGGCGCTCGCGATCGCAGGCGCCGCCGCGGTCGTCGGGTGCTTCACCGGTCTGCGCCGGTACTACGCCTTCCGCGAGGCGCGATGGATCGAAGCTGACCTGCGCGAGCGGCTGTTCGCCCACATCCAGCGCCTCCACTTCGCCTACCACGACAGGGCCCAGACGGGTCAGCTCATGAGCCGGGCCAACACCGACCTGCAGCAGATCCAGGCCTTCGTCGTCATGATCCCCCTGACGATCTCCAATGCGGTGACGGTCATCGCGGTCACCGTGATCCTGATCACCGTCGACCCCCTGCTCACATTGCTGGCGCTGGGCAGCCTGCCCTTCCTCAACGTGCTGGCCACCCGGTTCTCGCGTCGGCTGCACCCCGCCGTGCTTGGGATCCAGCAGGAATCCGCCGAGCTGGCGGCCGTCGTCGAGGAGACGGTGGCGGGCGTGCGGGTCATCAAGGGGTTCGGGGCTGAGCGGGTGCAGGCGGCCAGCCTGCGCGTCGAGGCCGACGACGTGTACGAGCGCTCGATGGAGGCGGCACGGGTCCGAGCCACGTTCCTGCCGGCCCTCGAGCTGCTCCCCAACCTCGGGCTCATCGCCACGCTGGGCTACGGCGGCCATCAGGTGCTCGCAGGCAGCCTGTCCATCGGCCAGCTCGTTGAGTTCAACGTCTACGTGGTGATGCTCATCTGGCCCCTGCGGATGCTCGGGATGATCCTCGCCCAGGCCCAGCGGGCTGCCGCGGCTGCCGAGCGGGTGAGCGAGGTGCTCGAGACGTCCCCGGTGATCGCCGACAACCCGTTCGGCGTGCCGCTGCCACCGGTCGGACCGTCGGGAGGACGAGGCGAGGTGCGCTTCGAGGGCGTGCGATTCGCGTATGCGCCGGAGCTGCCGATGGTGTTCGACGGCCTTGACCTCGTGGTGCCAGCGGGGCAGTCCGTGGCCGTCGTGGGCGCGACCGGGTCTGGCAAGAGCACGGTGGCACGCCTGATCCCGCGCTTCTACGACGTGGCCGATGGCCGGGTGGTGGTCGACGGCGTCGACGTGCGCGACGTCCGGCTGAGCGAGCTCCGCAAGGCGATCGGCATCGTGTTCGAGGAGACGTTCCTGTTCTCCGACTCGATCGGGGCGAACATCGCCTTCGCCGATCCCGACGCGCCGATGGAGTCCATCGTGCGCGCCGCCCGCCTGGCCGGCGCCCACGACTTCGTCGAGGCCCTGCCCGAGGGGTACGACACCGCCATCGGAGAGCGGGGCTACTCGTTGTCGGGGGGCCAGCGTCAGCGCATCGCCATCGCCCGGGCGATCCTGGCCGACCCCCGCGTGCTCATCCTCGACGACGCCACCTCCTCGGTCGACCCCACCAAGGAGCACGAGATCCGCGATGCGCTGGCCGAGGTCATGCGCAATCGCACCACCATCGTCATCGCCCATCGCCCCGCCACCATCGCCCTCGCCGACCGCGTGGTGCTCGTCGGCGACGGACGCATCGTCGCCGACGGCACCCACCGCGAGCTGCTCGCCACGAACGCCGCCTACCGGGAGGTGCTGGCCGCTGCGGAGCGTCGCTCCTCGGACGGTCTCGCCGACGGGCCGGCGGCCGCGCTCGGGGAGCTGGTCTGACCGTGTGGATGCAAGGTGGGGTCGATGAGGCCGACCGGCTCGATGCGGAGGCCGCTCGGCACCTGTTGCGGCGGGCGTTCTCGATGTTGCGGCCCTACCGCAGGGC
>JBKJSO010000033.1:0-6283 GCA_046595835.1 Acidimicrobiales bacterium
GGAGGTTGACAGGGTAGGCGGGCGAGTCGACCGGCATGGACGGCTACCGATCGGCGATGGCGGCGGCCCCGGCGCCGCCCCATCGCTGCCTGAGGTCGCTGCCGCCGCCATCGCCGATCGGTAGCCGTCCATGCCGGTCGACTCGCCCGCCTACCCTGTCAACCTCCTGTTGGAGGGCCGGCGCGTGTTGGTGGTGGGCGGCGGGGCCGTGGCTGCTTCGAAGGTGCACGGCCTGCTCGCCGCTCGTGCGATCGTGCACGTCGTGTCGCTCGATGTGTCGGCGGCGGTGCGCGAGCTGGCGGTCACCTGGGAGCAGCGCCCGTATCAGCGCGGCGAGGTGACCGGCTACCGGCTGGCGGTGGCCTGCACCGACGATCCGGCCGTGAACCAGGCGGTGTTCGACGATGGCGAGGCGGCCGGCGTCTGGGTCAACGCCGCCGACGACCCCGAGCGCTGCTCGTACACCCTTCCAGCGCGGGCCGACCGCGGGCCGCTGCTCGTCACGGTGTCCACCTCCGGGCACAGCCCCGCACTGGCGGCCTGGCTGCGTGATCAGCTCGCCACGCGGCTCGGACCCGAGCACGACGCCCTGCTCGAGCTGCTCATGGAGGCGCGCGCCGCCCTCGTGGCCGAGGGCCGGACGCGCCCGGCGGCCGATTGGCGGCAGGCCCTCGATTCGGGGATGCTGGACCTCATCCGGACTGGGCAAACGACTGAGGCCAGGGAGCTGCTCTACGCCTCCCTCCACCTCGGTGAGCCGCCCTCGATGGAGAGCCGCTAAGGAGTCCCCTCGCTGTGTCCGTCGTCGTCATCGGGCTGAACCACCGGAGCACGCCACTCGACCTGCTCGAGCGGATGACCATCGCCGACGTCGCGCTCCCCAAGGCCCTGCACGACCTCATCTCCCGCGGTGACGTGTCCGAGGCCGTGGTGCTGTCCACCTGCAACCGCACCGAGGTCTACGCCGTCGCCGAGCGGTTCCACGGGGCATACCAGGACATCCGAGACTTCCTCGCCGAGATCGCCTTCCTGGCTCCGGAGGACTTCAGCGACCACCTCTACACCCACTACGACGCGCCAGCCGTCGCCCACCTCTTCGCGGTGGCCGCCGGGCTCGACTCGGCCGTTCTCGGCGAGAGCGAGATCCTCGGCCAGGTGAAGGTGGCGTGGGACCGTGCCCGCGAGGAGGGCGCCGCCGGCCCCGGGCTCAACCTGCTGTTCCGTCACGCCCTCGAGGCCGGAAAGCGGGCCCGCAGCGAGACCTCGATCGGCCGCAACGTCACTTCGGTCTCGCAGGCAGCGGTGGCCCTCGCGGCCGATCGCCTCGGTGGCCTCGCCGGGCGCCGGGTGCTCGTGCTCGGCGCCGGCGAGATGGGCGAGGCCATGACCTTCGGCCTGGCCAAGGCGGGTGTGGCCGGCATCGCCGTCGCCAACCGCACCTGGGATCGCGCCGAGGCGCTGGCCGACCGAGTGGGCGGCCGGGCGGTACGGATCCACGACGTGCCGGCCGCCATCGCCGACGTCGACGTGCTGCTCTCGTCCACCGGGGCGGCCTCGCCGCTGCTCGAGGTCGACGACATGCGCGACATCCTCGCCGCCCGTTCCGGTCAGCCGCTGCTCATCGTCGACATCGCCGTGCCGCGTGACGTTGACCCAGCGGTCGGCGCGCTTCCCGGTGTCACCTTGCTCGACATGGACGACCTGCGAACCTTCGCCGACGCTGGTACCCAGGCCCGCCAGCTCGAGGTCGGCGCGGTGCAGCAGCTCCTCGACGAGGAGCTCGATCGCTACCTCAGCGCCACATCCGCCCGCGAGGTCGCGCCGATGATCGTGGCCCTGCGCGACCGCGCCGAGGAGGTGCGCCGGGGCGAGCTCGACCGCTTCCGCAGTCGTCTCGACGGGCTCGACCCCACGCAGCTCGAGGCGGTCGAGGCACTCACCCGCGGCATCATCGGCAAGCTCCTGCACGAGCCGTCCGTCGCCCTCAAGGACGCCGTCGGGTCGCCTCGCGGCGACCGCCTCGTCAGCTCGCTGCGCGAGCTCTTCGCGCTCGAGGACGAGGCGCAGGGCGGCCCCCCGCCCGCGTGACCACGGCTTCTGTGTGCACCCAGCCCCGCCATCCGTGGTTCCGTGCGCACAGAACCAGTGGGCCCGCCAGGTGACCACGATTCGGGCGGCGACCCGGGGCAGTCCCTTGGCGCGCTGGCAGACCCAGCACGTCGCGGCGTTGCTGCGAGCGGTCGATCCCGAGGCGACGGTGGAGCTCGTGGTGGTCGACACCCAGGGCGACCAGCGGCTGGACGTGCCCATCTGGGAACTTGGCGGCAAGGGCGTGTTCGCAAAGGAGGTGCAGACGGCGGTGCTCGACGGCCGCGCCGACATCGCCGTGCACTCGGCGAAGGACCTCCCGTCGTCGTCGGTGCCGGGCCTGGTGATCGCGGCAGTGCCCGAGCGCGGCGATCCGCGTGACGCCCTCGTCGGCTCCACCCTCGCCGATCTCCCCGACGGCGCCGAGGTGGCCACGGGTTCGCTTCGCCGTCAGGCCCAGCTGGCGGCCGCCCGTCCGGATCTGCGCTTCGTGGGGCTGCGCGGAAACATGGCAACACGCATCGCCAAGGCAGCGGAGCACGACGCCGTCGTCGTCGCGGCAGCGGCGCTCGACCGCCTGGGTCTCGCCGATCAGATCGCCGAGCGCTTGTCGACCGACCTCGTGCTCCCCCAGGTGGCGCAGGCCGCGCTGGCCATCGAGTGCCGTGCAGACGATCTGGCCCTGCTCGAGCTGCTCGCCGCCATCGAGCACGTGGGCGCCCGTCGGTGCGTCGATGCGGAGCGGGCGTTCCTCGCCGAGCTCGGTGGCGACTGCTCCCTGCCCGCGGCGGCCTACGCCACCCTTGACGGGGCCGGCTCGCTGTCGATCGAAGGTCGCCTCGCCGCCGTGGATGGCACCACCGTCCTGCGCCACGTGGGCACCGACGGTGCCGCCGTCGCCCGCCACCTCCTCGACCACGGCGGCCAAGAGCTCCTCGCCCGCAACCCCTGAGCGCGGCGTCGAGCGCCACCAGGTTCGCGTGGGGCGTACGGTGCCTCGTATGGAGCTCACTGCGGCGACGGCCGGTCGCTACGCCGACCTCGCCTTCGATCAGATGCTGGAGGTCGTCGACCGCCTCGGCGACGAGCTAGTGAACGAGCGGCCCATCTCGGCGCACACCAACGCGGTCGGAGCGATCGTCGTCCACTGCTGCGGGGTCGCGGAGTTCTGGCTGGGCCATGTGGGCGGCGGCCGCGACAGCCAGCGCGAGCGAGACGGGGAGTTCGAGCGCACCGCCACGGTGGCTGAGCTGCACGCCATGGTCGACGCGGCCAAGCGCCAGATCGCGGCGGACGTCGAGGCCATCGACGGCGGTGTGACGTCACTGCACGCGGCCGGGCGAGTGTTCCTGACGGTCGCCGACGAGTCGGACGCCTCGCTCGTCCTGCACGTGATCGAAGAGCTGTTCCAGCACCTTGGCCACTGCGAGATCGCCGCGGATGCGCTGACCGCCGGCTGACGTCCATTCGTCGGGCGCGCGCTGCGGTGGCAGGATGCGGCCATGACGACTGAGCGCATGGAGGTCCAACGGACGATCGAGGCCGACGCGGCGACGATCTTCGAGCTGCTGTGCGATCCGCAGGGCCACGTCACGATCGACAGCTCCGGGATGCTGCTCGATGCCACCGGGGACCCGGTGACGGCGATCGGCGACAGCTTTGTCGTCCACATGGACCGTGAGGCGCTCAACGACTACCCGATGGGCAAGTACGACGTCACCGTCAGCATCACTGCGTTCGAAGCCAACCGGGAGATCGCCTGGACGATCCTCGGCCAGATCCGCCCGCAGATCGGGCACGTGTACGGCTACACGCTCGAGCCCACCGATAGCGGCACGCTCGTCACCTCCTACTACGACTGGTCGGCCATCGACGCAGCGTGGAAGGAGGCCGGCGTCTTCCCCATCATGTCCGAGGGTGCGCTGCGGGCCACTCTGGGCATCCTCGCTCGCACCATCGGCCGCGCTGCCCGCGACAAGGCCGCGCACGACGGCTGACCTCGCACAACCCTGAGCAACCGGGAGCGCGGTCGATCCACCTACGCTCGCGCCGATGACCGTGTACCTCGTGGGCGCTGGCCCGGGCGACCCTGGCCTGCTGACGGTCCGGGCTGACGAGGTGCTACGGCAAGCCGACGTCGTCGTGTACGACCGGCTCTCGGTCGAGGCGCTGCTGGAGCTCGCCCCGGCCGATGCCGAGCGCATCAGCGTGGGCAAGGCCCCCGGCAAGGTCACCATGACGCAGGACGCCATCAACGCGCTCCTGGTGGAGCGCGGCAAGGGCGGCGGCACCATCGTGCGCTTGAAGGGCGGAGACCCGTTCGTGTTCGCCCGTGGTGGCGAGGAGGCGACGGCCCTGATGGAGGCGGGCGTGCCGTTCGAGGTGGTGCCCGGCATCAGCTCGGCCATCGCGGCGCCGGCCTACGCCGGGATCCCCGTCACGCTCCGCCACAGCTCGACGTCGTTCACCGTGGTCACCGGTCACGAGGACCCGTCAGTGGGCGACGAGGGCACGGTCGACTGGCGGGCCGTGGCCCGCGTCGGCGGCACGATCGTGATCCTCATGGGGGTGGCGCGCATCGCCAAGATCGCGGCCGAGCTCATGGCGGGGGGACTCCCGGCCGACACGCCGGCGGCGGCCGTGCGCTGGGGCACGCGTCCCGAGCAGCGGACGGTCCGCGCCACCCTGGCCACGATCGCAGACCATCCGCTCGCGTCGCCGTCGGTGATCGTGGTGGGAGAGGTCGCCGGAGTCGACCTCGGCTGGTTCGAGCGGCGGCCGCTGTTCGGGAGGAAGGTCGTCGTCACTCGCACGCGCCAACAGGCGTCGCGGCTCTCCAGTGCCCTGCGCGGCGCCGGTGCCGAGCCGATCGAGGTGCCCGTGATCGAGGTGGCCGACGCCGCCGATGGGGGCATTGCGCTGCGGGCCGCGGCGCGAGCGATGGCGAGCTACCACTGGGTCGTCGTGACGTCGCCCAACGGGGCTCGACGCCTCCTCGCCGCCGTGGCGGACGTCGGCGAGGACTCGAGGATCTTCGGCGCGACGAACGTCGCCGCCATCGGCCCAGGCACGGCGGCGGCTCTGGCCGAGCGCGGCATACGGGCCGACCTCGTGCCGACGCAGTTCGTGGCGGAGTCGCTCCTTGACGCGCTGGGCGATCCGGAGGGGGCGCGGTCACGCCTGCTCCTCGCCCGGGCCGAGGTGGCGCGCGATGTGCTTCCTGACGGGCTCCGCGCGCGTGGCTGGCGGGTCGACGTCGTCGACGCGTACCGCACCCTGCCCGCCGCCATCACCGATGAGCAGCGAGCCGCGGTGGCCGGCGCCGACGCGATCACCTTCACGTCGTCGTCGACGGTCGAGCGGTTCCTCGCCGCGCTCGGCCCGGACGCGGTGCCGCCGACGGTCGCCTGCATCGGGCCCGTCACGGCTGCGACGGCACGCCAGCACGGCCTCACGGTGCACGTCGAGGCCGACGTGCACACGATCGACGGCCTGGTCGCCGCTCTCGTCGGGTGGTCCTCGGCCCACCCCCGCCCCAAGGCAATGGGTTCCGATCCCGGATGATGCTCGAGGCGGTGGTCTTCGACTTCGACGGGCTCATCGTCGACACGGAGTGGGCGATCTTCGAATCGGCGCAGGTTGCCTTCGCGATGCATGGCCACACGCTGAGCATCGAGGCGTGGTCGACGATCATCGGCACGAACAACGAGATCGGTGATGCGTGGTGGCGCGAAGTGTGCGACGCCGCCGGCGTCACCGGCTTCGAGCTGGCCGACTTCGAGGCCGCCTACGAGGTGCAGGATCGATCGAGCCGCGACCACCTGCCCGCGCTGCCCGGCGTCGTCGAGCTCATCGATCGGCTCGTGGCGGCCGCCGTGCCCCTGGGCATAGCGTCGTCCTCGAGCCGGGCCTGGCTCGACCGCCACATCGGTCGTCTCGGGCTGGGCGAGCACTTCGGCGTCCTCATCGGAGCCGACCTCGTCGGCGGCGTCGGCAAGCCGGCGCCGGACGTGTACCTCCGTGCCTGCGCCGACCTGGGCGCCGACCCGAGCCGCAGCGTTGCCCTCGAGGATTCCGCCCACGGCGCCACCGCAGCCAAGGCGGCCGGCATGGCGGTCGTCGCCGTCCCCAGCCGCATCACCCGCTTCAACGACTTCGCGCATGTCGACCTCATCGTGGACTCGCTCATCGACCT
>JBKJSO010000066.1:0-4131 GCA_046595835.1 Acidimicrobiales bacterium
TCTTGATGGCCACCGCCAGCCAGACAGCAGCGCTCATCGCGTTGGACTGAGCTATCTGCGTGCTACGGGTGTCGCTTCGCTCCTGCCTCCGCACGTGCCTCTCGGCGACCGGCGGAGCCGGATCGCCTTCGGCGGTCGTCATTTCGTGCTGCGGGCGTCGCTGCGCTCCTGCCTGCCGACGAGGCAGGATGGCGGCCGTGACCGCCACCTTTGCCAACCGTGTCACCGAGCTGCTCGGTGTCGACATCCCCATCGTGCAGGCCCCGATGGGCTGGATCGCCCGCTCGCAGCTCGCGAGCGCGGTGTCAAACGCGGGGGCCATGGGGATCATCGAGACGTCGTCGGGCGAGCTCGACATCATCCGAGACGAGATCCGCAAGATGCGCGACCTCACCGACAAGCCCTTCGGCGTGAACATCGCCCAAGCCTTCGTGCGCGACGCGTCGATCGTGGACTTCGTTGCCGAGCAAGGCGTGAAGTTCGTGACGACTTCCGCGGGCAGCCCGATGAAGTACACGGCGCCGCTGAAGGACGCGGGCCTCACGGTGTTCCACGTGGTGCCCAATCTCCTCGGCGCGCTGAAGGCGGTGGATGCGGGGGTCGACGGTCTCATCGTCGAAGGAGGCGAGGGAGGTGGCTTCAAGAGCCCGCGTCCCGTGTCGACCATGGTGCTGCTGCCCCTCGTCGTCTCGAAGGTCGATGTTCCGGTGATCGCGGCAGGTGGATTCCTCGATGGGGCGACGATGGCCGCCGCCCTCGCACTCGGCGCCGAGGGGATCCAGCTCGGCACCCGAATGGTGTCGTCGGCGGAGAGCCCGATCCACGACAACTGGAAGCAGGCGGTGCTCGAAGCCGCCGAGACCGACACGGTCTTCCTCAACCAGCACACCTCGCCCGCACTCCGGGCGCTGCGAACCCAGCGCACTGACGCCCTCGAGTTCGACACCGAGACCAACGCCATGGGCCTGTTCGCCAACGCGATGGACCTCTACTTCGGTGGCGACATGGAAGCCGCCGTGGCGTTGTCGGGCCAGGTGGCGGGCCGCATCGACGAGATCCGCCCGGTCGCCGACATCATCAGCGAGTGCGCCCGCGACTGCCTGCAGGTGCTGGCCGATCTCGCCAAGCGCTACCCAATGAGCTGAGTCCTCGAGCGCGGGGGCGTCAGGGCGCGACGAGCGCGAGCAGCTCGTCGCGCGTCGGGCCTGGGAGCGGGACATCGGCCGAGAGCTCGACGTCGAGGGCACCCTGTGCGCGGCTCACGAGGTCATCGTCGTCCAGCCAGTCATCGGGGCCGTCCACCACGTGGAGCCGGCGCATCATGGCCCGGAGGAGGTCGGCGTCGCCTGCACGCGCCCCCGCAGCCACGCCCTGGCGGAACAGGCGCTCCTGCTGATCCAGCACCGAGTCGGCGGCGTCGAGGTCCTCGCCCCGCACCAGGGCGCCTCGGATGCGGTCGCCCGCCGCGGAGCTCTCGAACCACAGCGTCGCTTCGCCGAACACGCCACCGTGGTACGCCGACCCGGCCACGACTCGTGGCTGCCCCGACGTGACAGCATCGACTGCGGCCGAGGCGTGGGTCATCGCGAGCGAGGCGCCGAGGGCGAGCACCGGGTTCGTGGTGCACAGCGCGTCTCCCAGGGGCAGCCAACCAGGGACGACGGGCTGACCATCGGCACAGAAGTCACGCAGCACGTTTCGCTGGCCCGCCATGACCAGCACATCGGTGAGCGGCTCAGCCGCCGCCTCGTCGACCCACGGCGCCACCCGAGGCAGCGCCGCCGCCACGCGGTTCCACACGTCAGGGTGACGAAGTGCTCCGAGCTCGGGCAGAGCCGATGTTGCGGCCACCAGCCCGATCGAGAAGGTCTCGCGATCTCCGGGGAAGCCCAGCACGAGCAGGTGGCCGAAGTCGGCCCGCACCGCCATCACGGACCACAGCGGTGGGCCGGGGTTCAGGCGCCGGAAGTGCCGGGTGAAGTAGGTGAGCGCGCACGCTTGGCTGCGTTCGGGCGGGAGCACCGCCCCCGACCCTTCGAGCATCCCGCGGACAGGTGAGCGTCGACCCGCCGCGTCGATCAGCCACGGCGCGTGAAGGGTGGGCCCGTCCGCGAGGGACACGCCGGTGATCCCATCAGCATCCAGGTGGACGGCCGCGAGCGCCGCTGGCGCAAGCACCTCGACGAGTGGCTCGGCCTCCACGGCCCGCCGGAGCGCGAGCTCGAACGGCAGCCGCCGACTCAGCAGGCTCCGGAGCGCGTCGTCTCCCGGCACACGCGCCTCGGCCGGGAGCAGATCGAGCATCAGGCCGCTGAGCTGCGTCTCGGACGCAAGCAGTGCATCAAAGACATCCGGTGCGAGGTCGCGCAGCTTGCTCGTCGCCCGTGCTTGGAAGAGGTGGGGTTGCTTGGCCTGCGGAACGCTGTGGCGGGCCCAGTGCTCGAACGAGTCCTCGGACCCGATGCCAGTTGGTGGTGGATCCTTGTCGATCACGGTCACCTGCAGCCCGCGACGGGCCAGACCGATCGCGGCGCCAAGGCCGGCGATGCCGGCACCCGCGACCACGACCTCCGGATCTTCCACGGACGAAGCATCGCAGGGCGAACCGACCCGCGCGCCGCGTCAGTGGGTGGGCGACGAGAAGTTGAACCGCATGTGCGTCAGCACGCCGATGCCAGCGGTGGCCGCGCCTTGCGTGCCGAGCAGGTTCGGGTGCACGGGGTACGAGGGTGGGGCCAGCAGGATGCCGTTGACCCACGCCAAGCCCGGGGGCTGACACATGTCGTGCCCGATGCTTGGCCTGTACCAGTCGACGTAGTGGGCGAAGTGGCGGCCCGTCAGCCCGTCGGCGGCGGCCTTGGCGGCGGTGCGGATCGTGGTGTTCAGGCCCTTCTCCGCGTCGCGCAGGTAGGCGGCGTCAGTGGGCAGGATCGGGACGTAGGGGTAGCACCCGTCGCGCAGCTCGGGGGTCAGACCCTCTCGGTGCTCGGGAAGCAGCGCCGGATAGCCGAACACCAGCACCTGGGCCCGTGGTGCGCGGGCGTGGATGCCAGCGAGCACTGCGTCGAGCGACGTGCGCAGGACGCCCAGGCGGTGCCGGATGATGTCGCCCTGGATGGTCGGGTCGCCGACGCCGTCCTTGTTCTCGTAGTGGGTGCGGCAGGGCGTGCCGCCCACCTTCTCGGGGGGCTGCACGCAGTAGTCGGTGAGCTCGCCGAAGCCGAGGTCGTTGCCACCGATGCCGATCGACACGAGCGTGACGACCTCGTTGGAGCCGACGTGATCGAAGGCGCTGAACTGCGGTGGCTGGTAGCCGCCGCCTGGGAGACCGGTTTGCGCCTCGGTCATGTGCTTGGTGCGGGCGCTCCCACAGGAGATGTCGATGAAGCCGGGGTGCGCGGGGTGCTGGCCGAGCTCCTTGCTGAGGTCGTTGGGGTTGTAGAGCCCGAGGTGCTGCGCGATGAGGTGCGGGTAGTTCCGGTCGCTCTTGCCGCAGGTGTACGGGTCGTCAGGGTTGTTGTACCCGTCGGGCCCGCCCCAGGTGGCGGCTGGCTTCGAGGTCAGGGGCGCCGACGTGTAGGAGTCGCCCAGGGCGATGTACACGGGGGTGGGAGGGGTAGCGGCGCGAGCGATCGGGGTGAGCAGTGCCGCGCTCATGGCCACCAGCCCCAGGATCGTCAACGCAGCGCGAGAACCGGACGAATGGGGCATACGTGACACTTCGCCACGGCTGGCGCCCGGACCTCTCCGACGGCTCAGGTGAAGCGCGTCACCCAGCCGTGCTGCCGGAACCGCCGAAGCTGGCGCAGCACGAACCAGAAGGCGAGCCCGACCGCCACGAGGGAGCCGAAGCTGGCGATGAGGAGGTCACCAACGGCCAAGCCCCCGCCCTCGATGCCGAGACGGGTGGCGTCGAAGGCCCGGGTGAGGGGAATGACCCGGGCGACGGCCTGGAGACCGCCGGGCAGAGCATCCACCGGGTAGAAGACGCCCGAGAGCGGCATCAGGAGCACGAGCGTTCCCCACGAGAACACCTCGGCGCTGTCGCCGAACTGCAGCGTCAGGCCGACGACGAGGAGTGCGACGGCCCAGCCGAACACGAGCAGCACGCCAGCAGCCGGGGCCAGCACC
>JBKJSO010000251.1:0-3561 GCA_046595835.1 Acidimicrobiales bacterium
CGGTCGATCTGGCCCCGCAGGCGACGGGCACGCTCACCTCTCGTCAGTTCCTCGAGATGATGCACATGCGACCGATGCCCGCCGACCGCTTCGCCGAGCAGGCGCTCCGCGGGATCGGGGCCAACCGGGCGATCGTCATCGTCCCGCGCAGCGGCATCGGCCTCTGGTATCTGCAGCGAGCCTCCCCGGCCGCTGTGCGCGGCATCGGGAGCCTGCTGGTGCGCCGCGTGCTGCGACGCCTCGAGCACGGCTGAGACGCCCCCCGGTGGCGGGTTCTCGGGCGGTTTGTGGGGCACACGGCCCAAAAGATCGCCCGAGAACGTACACGACCCGGTGAGGGCCCTGGCCTGACGGGGCGTCAGATAGGTTCTGCGCTGTGGCTCCCGAGCTGAACCATCGCGTGCTCCTCGCCCAGCGTCCCGACGGGCTCGTGCGGGAGGATGACTTCGCTCACGACACGCAGCCCGTACCCGAGCCGTCCTCCGGCGAGGTGCTGGTGCGCGTCGAGTGGCTCGGGATCGACGCCACCGTCCGTACGTGGCTGTCCAAGGCGGAGGGCTACATCGAGCCCGTGGGGATCGGCGAGGTGGTGCGCGGGAGCGGCGTCGGCCGGGTGGTCGCGTCGCGCAGCGACAGGATCGCAGAGGGCCAGCTCGTGGCCACGCTCACCGGCTGGCAGGAGTACGCCGTCGTTGGCGACGACCCGATGCTCACCACGCCGCTGGCGGAGGGCACCGACCCCCAGGCTGCCCTCGGGGTGTTCGGTGCCAACGGGCTCACGGCCTACGTCGGCCTCACCGAGATCGGCCAGATCAAGGAGGGGGAGACCGTTGTGGTGTCGGCGGCGGCCGGTGCCACCGGGTCGATCGCCGTGCAGATCGCCAAGATCCTCGGCGGTCGCGTGGTGGGCATCGCCGGCACCGACGAGAAGTGCGCCTGGCTGGTCGACGACCTCGGCATCGACGGTGCCATCAACCACCGCACCGACGACGTCCCCACCAAGCTGCGAGAGCTGTGCCCGAAGCGCGTCGACGTGTTCTTCGACAACACGGGTGGTCCCATCCTCGACGCTGTGCTCGGCCGCCTGGCCGACCACGCCCGCGTGGTGCTCTGCGGCGCCATCTCCTCGTACAACGACCACCACAAGCCGCCAGGTCCGGCCAACTACCTCAACCTCATCTCGCGGCGCGCCCGCATGGAGGGGTTCATCTCCTGGGACTCCTGGGGTCGATGGGGCGAGATCACCGGAATCCTGGCCGGGTGGGTGGCCGACGGGAAGCTTCGCCACCGCTCCCACATCTTCGAGGGACTCGACACGGCCCCGCGGGCCCTCAACGCGATGTTCACCGGTGAGAACATCGGCAAGATCGTGATCCGGGTCTGACCACGACCGACCCCGGTTGATCAGGGGCTGAGCTGGGTCTCCAGCACGGCGACGTCGTCGGCGGGGAGCTGGCAGGCGTAGCTCCGGCAGACGTAGGCCCGGTCGTCGTCGCGACCGGCCCAGAGGGGGCTGTCGTAGCGCTCGCCCCACGCCAGCACGGTGCTGGGTCGGAACCGGGCCTGCACTGCGCCGACGAGATCGGGGCGATCACCGGGGATGACGACCTCCGTGGTGCCGCGGACGACGAGGTCGACCGCCGCGAGGACGTGGCCGAACGCGCTGGGATGCTGCACGGCCATCGGGCCGAGGAGCTGCACGATCCCCTCGCCGGCGTCGCGGTAGCGCGGCTCGTCGGTGAGGGCGGCCAGGCGCAGCAGGCCCACGGCGGCCAGGCCGTTGGCGCCTGGCGTGGCGTTGTCCATGAGGTCCTTCGGGCGGGCGATGAGCGCCTCGGCATCGTGACCCGTGGTGAACACACCACCGCGTGCGGCGTCCCAGAAGAGCTCGAGCAGCGCGTCGGCCGTGGCGCGCGCCTCGGTGATCCAGCGGGCCTGGCCGGTGGCCTCGGCGAGACGGGTGAAGGCGTCGACGAGGGCGCCGTGGTCGGTGGCGTAGGCGAGGTGCTTCGCGCCAGCCTCCGCCTGCCAGGCCCGCAGCCAGCGCCCGTCGGGTCTGCGCAGGTTGGCGAGGAGAAACTCGGCGATCTCCACGGCCGCGTCGACCCAGGCAGGCTCGCCCGCCGCCGCGCCGGCCTCGGCCAGGGCCGCCACGAGGTAGGCGTTCCACTCGGTGAGCACCTTGTCGTCGAGGCCCGGGCGGATGCGCTTGGCCCTCGCCGCGAACAGGGCGGCGCGGGCCGCCTCAACCTCGGCCGGGCGGGCCAGCTCGCCGATGGCGTGCAAGCGGTTGGGGATCGTGGCGCCGTGCTCGAAGTTGCCGCCCGGCCGGAACCCGTACCAGTGGCGAGCCACCTCGGCGTCGTCAGCGAGGACAGCGCGCACCTCGGTGTCGCTCCACACGTAGAACTTGCCCTCCTCGCCCTCGCTGTCCGCGTCCTCGGCTGACGCCACGCCGCCGCGGGGCTGCCGCAGGTCGCGCAGCACATACGCGATGGTCTCACCCAGCACTTGGCGGAAGCGGGCCTCGCCCGTGAGCTGCCACCCGTGCAGGTACAGGCGGATGAGCAGCGCGTTGTCGTAGAGCATCTTCTCGAAGTGCGGCACGAGCCACACCGCGTCGACGGAGTACCGCGAGAAGCCGCCGCCGAGGTGGTCGTAGATGCCGCCCGCGGCCATGTTGTCGAGCGTGCTGACGAGGGCCGCGAGGGCGCGCTCGCCGCCGCGGGCGGCCGCGGCGGCGAGGGCCTCCTGCGCCATCGGCTGGGGGAACTTGGGGGCCCCGCCGAGCCCGCCATGGGTGGGGTCGGACGCGCCCAGAAGCGCCTCGATGGCACCGTCGACCGAAGCCGCCGACGGCAGCTCGGACGAGGGCTCGATCAGCGCCGACCGCCCGAGCGACCCCGTCAGCTGGTCGGCCTGCTCGAGCAGCTCCTCGCGCCTGGTTGACCAGAGCTCGTCGATCCGCTCGCACAGCTCGACGAAGCCGATCATGCCGCCGCGCCGTTCCTTCGGGAAGTAGGTGCCCGCGAAGAAGGGTCGGCCGTCGGGGGTGCAGGCGACGGTCATGGGCCAGCCACCCTGGCCGGTCATGGCCTGGGTGGCCTCCATGTAGATGTCGTCGACGTCGGGGCGCTCCTCGCGATCGACCTTCACGTTCACGAACAGGTCGTTCATGATCGCGGCGACGGACGGATCCTCGAAGCTCTCGTGCGCCATGACGTGGCACCAGTGGCAGGCGGAGTAGCCGATCGACAGCAGGATCGGGCGGTCGCGCTCAACCGCCGCCGCGAACGCTTCGTCGCCCCACGGGTACCAGTCCACCGGGTTGTCGGCGTGCTGGCGCAGATACGGGCTGGTCTCCCGGGCGAGGCGGTTCACCCGCCCACCCTAGGAAGTCGACGGGGGCAGTACGGTCCCGCCGATGGAGATCTCACTGGAAGGCCAGGTCGCCCTCATCACCGGCGCGTCGCGCGGCATCGGCAAGGCCATCGCCAAGGCCTACGCCGACGCCGGGGCCTCTGTGCTGCTGTCGTCGCGCAAGCTGCCCGACCTCGAGGC
>JBKJSO010000174.1:0-3513 GCA_046595835.1 Acidimicrobiales bacterium
TGCCGGCCGATCACATGATGCGACGGGCGAGCGTCCGAGCCGAGACACCCTCCAGGAAGAGGTCGCCGGCCTTGTCGAGCTTGGCGCCGTAGTCGCCGTCCTTGGCGATCACTTCGGCGGCGTGGTCGACCGCTGCTGCCGAGTCGTAGAGCGCCAGCCAGCGCATCTCGCCGAAGCTGCCGTACTCGGAGGTGCAGAACAGCACGGACGAGTGGGTGAGCTTGGAGTGGAGGTCAGAGATCTCGACGCCGAACGCACCCGCCTTCGCAAGCTTGCCTTCCGCGGGGACCGCCATCGTGCCCTCTGCGTAGGCGCCCACATCGGGGCGGACGTAGGTGCCGCCGGCCGTGTGGATCATCCGCAGGAGCGAGTCCTGGGCCGGGCCGGTCGACCAGTCAGCGGCCTTCTTCACAAGGCTGACGTAGCCGGCGTCGGTGGTGAGCGAATCGGTCGCCGACTCGAGGGCCGTCAGGTTCTCGATCAGGGCGCTCCACACGAGCGTTCCAGCGGGACCACCGAACAGGCCCTGCCACAGCGAGGTGTTCAGACTTGTCGTCTTGTTCACGTGCTCCGTGATCTCGAACGCCCACGCCCCGACCTCGTCGGGTGGGCCCTCGAAGGTCACCATTCGTTGAAAGATGATCACTTGTTCCCCCTCCACGGTGGGTGACTCCCGCCGTCGATCTACCTTCCTCCTGCTGCCCGCGAGTGTCCACGGATGGCTGGGGGTCTTCCGCCGCAGATACCGACCGAACCCGGGCAAAGGCGAGAACACAGCGGCGTCAACTAGCGTTCGCCGACGTGGAGGACCTGCCGGAGCACATGCCTGCGGCCGTGCTGCGCGGTCCGGGCCGGCTGGAGGTGTCGGACGTGCCGGTGCCGGCGGTGGGGGCCGACGACGTGCTCGTCGCCGTCGAGCTGTGCGGCATCTGTGGGAGCGACCTGCACATGGTGCTCGAGGGGTGGGGCGCTCCGGGCAGCTGGCAGGGCCACGAGTGGATCGGCACGATCGCCGCCGTCGGCGATGCGGTCACCCGCTGGCAGCCGGGTGACGTCGTGGTGGGCGGCCCCACGGTGCGATGCGGCTCGTGCCCGATGTGCGTGGCCGGGCGTCCCTCACTGTGCCAGCAGCGCGACACACCCGGCATCGGCCTTGAGCAAGGTGCCTTCGCCACCTTCAAGCTGTCGCCGAGCGCTGAGCTGCTCGCCTTGCCTGCCGGTCTGGATCGGCGGGCCGCGGCGCTGGCCGAGCCGCTCGCCGTGGCGCTTCACGGCATCCACCAAGGCCGCGTCGAGCCTGGGCAGCGGCTGCTGGTGCTCGGCGCCGGGCCCATCGGCGCGCTGAGCATCGCGGCGCTGCGCGCTCTCGGCGTCGACGACGTGGCGTGCGCCGAGCCGTCGTCCGCCCGCCGGGCGCTGGCCACCGCGGCGGGCGCCACCACCGTGGTCCACCCCGACGACCTCGTGGTGCCGAGCATCGCCGACCCCGGGCTGGTGATCGACGCTGCCGTCGACGTGGTGCTCGAGTGCTCCGGCAAGGCTCGCGCCATGGAAGCCGGTCTCGCACAGCTCGTGCGGGGCGGCACCCTGGTGCTCGTCGGGGCGGGCATCGAGCCCCCGCGCTTCGACCCCAACCGCATCCTGCTCAACGAGCTGGTCATCACCGGCGCCTTCACCTACGACCACGGTGGCTTCGAGCAGGCGCTCGAGCTGCTGGCGTCGGGCGCTCTGCCGGTCGACGCCCTCCTCGAGCCCGACGACGTCCCCCTCACCGGCATCCTCGACGCCATGCGTGGCCTGGCCGACGGCCGCCTCGCCGGCAAGGTGCTCGTACGTCCCTGATCGGAGCAGCATGACCGGACCCGCCTTCTCCAAGCCGCCGCGCCTCAACCACATCGCGATGTCGGTGGCCGCCGATCAGCTCGACGCTGACGCCCGAGCCGCGCTCATCGACTTCTACGGTGACGTGTTCGGCCTCGAGGAGTACCCCGAGCTCACCGAGGATCGTCGCCGCCTCGTGCTCCGCGCCCACCACCACGAGCAGTTCGTGTTCCTGATCGCGGAGGACGAACCCATGACCGCTCCCCGCCTCGACCACTTCGGGATGTCGGTGGCCACACTGGATGACTTCCAGGAGGTGGCTCGTCGGGCCGCCGCGTGGAAGGCCAAGGAGCCTGACGACGTCGACCTCATCGAGCCGACCTACGAGGAGTACGTGGGAGCGCTGCGCCTCCACAGCTTCTACGTGCGCTACCGCCTCCCCCTCATGGTGGAGCTGCAGCACTTCGAGTACCTCTTCTAGCTCGTCGTCGCTCGCCTTCGGCGAGCTCCTCGGAGCCGGTCGGTGCCGGGCCTTCGGCCGGCGCGCCTCAGGTCAGTGCCTGTGCGCTCAGCTCTCTGAAGCGGTGGTATCTGCTCTCTGCGGCTTCGGCCCAGTCCTTGTCGGGCTCGACCGTGCGGCCCGTGCGGGCCCACCGGGCTGCGTCGGTCATCGTCGCCTCGAAGCCGGCGACGCAGCGCGCCATGAACGCCGATCCCAGGGCCGCTCCTTCGGGCACCGCAACGACGTCGACCGGCAGACCGGTGCAGTCGGCCAGCGCACGCATCCACGCCTCCACCTGGATGCCGCCCCCCGTGGCGACGATGCGGGACGGCTCGAGGCCGCCCGCACGGGCCAGGTCGATGTGGTGGCGCACCACGAAGCCGGCCGCTTCGTACGCGGCGCGCAGGAGGTGCGCCGACTCGTGATGCAGGGCCACCTCATGCAGCGACGAGCGCAGGTCACGGCGGTGCAGCGGCGTGCGCTCGCCGCGCACGTAGGGCAACCACACGGGAAGGTCGCCGGGCGCGAGGTCGAGGAGCCCGCTCGCGGCGTCGTCGCCCAGCCATCGGCGGGTGCGGTCGAGGAAGAGGCCTCCTGCGTTGCTGGGGCCTCCGAGCATCGTCTTGCCGGGGGCCGAGTGCGGCACGGTCCAGAGACCGGGAAGCTCCACCCAGTCGTCGACGACACCCCAGGTGATCAGCGTGGTGCCGCAGATCACGAGCACGTCGCCGGTGTTGTCGGCACCGGCCACCATCTGCTCGGCGAAGGCATCGATGGTGCCGCCACCGAGGAGGGCTCCGGCGCCAGGCAGACCAGCGCTCACCCGACCCACGGCCTCCACGCCCGAGACGATGTCGGGGAGCTTGTCCGGCGTGGTGCCCGCCGCTGCCGCGAGGTCGGCGTCCCACCCGACGAAGTCGAACAGCGGGTAGGCCGTCATGGCGGTGGTCGAGTCGATGGCGCCGCGACCGCACAGGGCGTGGTTGGCCACCGCTTGTGCCGGCCAGTAGCCGGCCGCGTCGGGGGTCGATGCCGCCTCCCACGCGAGGAAGGCCAGCAGCTCGCCGCTGTCGCCCGCCTTGGACACGTCGTGATCCGCCCGCTCGCCACGCAGATCGCCGTAGAGCAGCCCCGGTCCCGCAGCTGTGCCGTCGACGGTGTCGGCGCCGAGCGACGGCACCATGGCCGAC
>JBKJSO010000201.1:0-4908 GCA_046595835.1 Acidimicrobiales bacterium
CGCTGCTGGCCGCGTTCGAGTGGTGGGCGCCCATCGTGCTCGGCGGCGCCTGGCTGTCCACGCACTGGCTGCTCAAGGAGAGCGCCGTGTGGCGCGACCGCAACACGGACGAGGTGCGCGCCGCGCAGCGCGACTCGGACTACGCGTTCCGCCTCGCCGTTGACCCGCCCGCCGCGAAGGAGCTGCGGCTGTTCGGGCTCGTCGACTGGACGCTCGATCGCTTCAGTCGGCGCCGGTCCCGGCTGCACGAGCTGCAGTACCAGGCGACGAGGATGCGCGAGCGGTCGGTCCTGTCCAGCCTCGTGCTCGTCGGGGCCGCCAACGCGCTGGTGTTCTGGCAGCTGGCCCAGGCTGGTCTCGACGGACGCCTCGCCCTCGGCCGCTTCGTCATGTTCGCCCAGGCCGCCATCGGTGCCGCGATGATCGCGTTCGGCGGTCTCAGCTGGGCCCTCGACGGCGCCGCCGCCCCCGTGGCGGCCACCCTGCGGGTGCGCGCCGCCATGGCTCCCGCCGGAGCGCTGGCTCCGGGCGCTCGTCGCGCCGCCAGCAGCCCCGGGCGCGAGATCCGCTTCCGAGCCGTCACCTTCGCCTATCCCACCGTGCTCGACACCCCGGTGCTCGAGAACTTCGATCTCACGATCCCGGCCGGGTCGTCGCTGGCCATCGTCGGCCAGAACGGTGCCGGCAAGACCACGCTCGCCAAGCTGCTGTGTCGTCTGTACGACCCGCAGTCGGGGGCCATCGAGGTCGACGGCACCGACCTCCGCGAGCTCGACATCGAGAGCTGGCGCCGCCAGCTGGCGGCCGTCTTCCAGGACTTCATCCGCTTCGAATCGTCGCTGCGCGAGAACGTGGCGCCTCGGGGGGCCACCGACGAGCAGGTGGTGGCCGCCCTCACCCGGGCCGGCGCGGTGCACCTCGCCGCTCTCGACACCCCCCTGGCCAAGGGCTATCCGGGAGGCACCGACCTCTCCGGCGGGCAGTGGCAGCGGGTGGCGCTGGCCCGGGCCCTGTGCGCGGTAGAGCTGGGTGCCGGTGTGGTGCTCCTCGATGAGCCCACCGCCCAGCTCGACGTGCGGGGGGAGGCCGAGATCTTCGAGCGGCTCCTCGCCGCCACCAGCCACTGCACCACGATCCTCATCTCGCACCGCTTCTCGACCGTGCGCCAGGCCGACTGCATCTGCGTGCTCGAGCATGGCCACGTGGTGGAGCTCGGCACCCACGACGAGCTCATGGCGCACGGCGGTCGCTACCACACGATGTTCGAGCTGCAGGCCGAGCGCTTCGCGGCCGGCGAGGACGAGGAGCAGGGGGTGACGCTCGATGTTCTCTCCTGAGGGCCCGGACGAGGAGCTGCCCCCGGCGCTGCCCTCCATGTTGCGGCTGCTACGCCTCGGCCACCGCTACGAGCCGAAGCTGCTCTCCACCTCGCTGGCCATCGCACTGTTCTCGGCGCTGCCGGATGCGCTGTTCGCGGTGTGGCTCAAGCTCCTGAGCGACGGCATCACCAAGGGCGACCGCACGCGGCTCGAGGTGGCCGCGGTGGGGCTGGCCGTGTCGGCGGTGGCCACCTGGTTCCTGGGCACCGTCTCCACCCGAGTGCAGCGCCGTTTCCGCGACCGCCTCACGATCGCCCTCGAGGGGCACGTGGCGCGCCTGCAGGCCTCGGTGAGCACGATCGCTCACCAGGAGCAGCCCAAGATCCTCGACCGCCTCTCGGTGCTGCGGAACCAGATCTTCGTGCTCGACCACATGTTCGGCTCGGTGTTCACCACGCTGGGCTGGATCCTGCGCGTCGCCATCACGATCGTCCTGCTCATGTCGGTGCACCCGGCGCTCATCCTGCTCACGCTGTTCGCCGTGCCGACCGTGCTCACGTCGTCGTGGCGTCCGGCCATCGAGCGGCAGGCCGAGGAGCAGGGCGCGCCCGCCAAGCGGCTGAGCGCCCACCTGTTCACCGTCGCCACCACGGCGCCCCCCGGCAAGGAGGTGCGCGTCACGGGCATCGGTCCCCGCCTCGCCGCCGACCGCCGCGCCGCGTGGGAGCGCTGGTACGGCCCTGTTGCGGCTACCCGCTGGGGCTCCGCCCTGTGGCACTCCCTGGCGTGGGCCGTGTTCGGGGCGGCCTACGTGGGGGCCGTGGTGTTCGTGGCCTCCGGGCTCCACCGCCCAGCCGGCGACGTGCTCCTGGTGCTGGCCGCCGGTGCTCGCCTGTCGTCGTTCATCGGGTCGACGGTGGGGGAGATCGGGTTCCTGCGAGGTATCTGGATGGACGGCTCGCGGCGCCTCGCCTGGCTCGAGGACTACGCGGCCGCGGCCTCCGCCCGCGCCGACCAACCGGTGCCCGAGCGCATCGAGCACGGCATCACCTTCGACGACGTGTCGTTCGCCTACCCCGGCACTGACCGGCTCGTGCTGGAGCACGTGTCGCTCACCTTGCCCGCGGGCACCGTCGTGGCCGTGGTGGGGGAGAACGGCGCCGGCAAGAGCACGCTCGTGAAGCTGCTGGCCAAGCTCTACGAGCCCACCAGCGGTCGAATCCTGGTCGACGGTGCCGACCTGGCCCGGATGCCAGCCGACGGCTGGCGCGAGCGGCTGGCGGGAGCCTTCCAGGACTTCTTCCGCTTCGAGCTGCCGGCCAGGCACAGCGTGGGTCTCGGCGACGTCCCCCGTCTCGACGACGTGCCCGCCGTGATCACCGCCGTGGAGCGCGCCGGAGCCACCGACGTCATCGAGAAGCTGGCCGCCGGACTCGACACGCAGCTCGGCCCGACCTGGCCCGAAGGCGTGGAGGTGAGCTTCGGCCAGTGGCAGAAGCTGGCGCTGGCACGCGGGTTCATGCGGGAGGACCCGCTGCTGCTCGTGCTCGACGAGCCCACCGCGGCCCTCGACGCCGAGACCGAGCACGCTCTCTTCGAGCGCTACGCGGCCGGCGTGCGCCGCGTCGGTGACGAAGGGCGGGTCACGATCCTCGTATCGCACCGCTTCTCCACCGTGCGCATGGCCGACCTGATCGTGGTGCTCGACGGCGCCCAGGTGGTGGAGGTCGGCTCCCACGAGCAGCTCATGGCCGAGGCGGGCCAGTACGCCGAGCTCTACGAGATCCAGGCCGCCTCCTACCGTTGAGGGTTCGGTCCTCTCGAGCGTCAGTCGTAGGTGATGAGGGTGTTGACCTCGAGGTCGGGGAGCTGGGCGCGCCCGCGCAGGAACGTGAGCTCGATCAGGAACGAGCAGGCCACCACCTCGCCACCGAGGGCCCGAGCGAGCCGCACGGCCGCCGCCGCCGTGCCCCCCGTGGCGAGCACGTCGTCGACGATCGCCACCCGCTCCCCGCGATCGATCGCGTCGCGGTGCACCTCGAGCAGGTCGGTGCCGTACTCGAGCACGTACTCGGCCCGCTCCACCTCCCACGGCAGCTTGCCTGCCTTGCGCACGGGGACGAACCCTGCGCCCAGCACTGGCGCCATCGCGGCGCCCGGGATGAAGCCGCGTGCCTCCACGGCGAGCAGCTTCGTGATGCCCCGACCCACCAATGGCGCCGCGAGGGCCTCGACCATGCCGGCGAAGGCCGCCGGGTCCGTGAGCATGGGCGTGATGTCCTTGAACACCACACCCGGCGTCGGGAAGTCGGGGATGTCGCGGATGCCCGCGCGCAGCATCCGCACCACATCGACCTCGGGGATCATGGGCAGAACTCGGGCATGACCTCGGCGGCGAACTCCTCCACCCGGGACCGCCCCTCGTCGGGCCAGCCGCACACGAGGTAGCCCCACCCGGCATCGCGCCACTTGCCGAGGTACTTGCGCACGGTGTCCCACGGATCCGACAGCGAGAGCGAGGCCGCTCGGAGGATCGCCGATGGGTCGCGGCCGGCCGCTTGAGCCAGCTCCTCGACGCGAGCGGCTGCTTCGGCCAGCGAGCTTGGCGTGCCGAACGCGTGCCACACGTCGGCGTAGCGGGCGACGAGGGGCAGCGTGCGCCGGGGCCCGTTGCCGCCGATCCACAGCGGGGGGTGGGGGCGCTGCACGGGGAGCGGTCGCTGCATCGCGTCGTGCAGCGAGACGCGCTTGCCGTCGTAGGACACCCGGTCGCCGCTGAAGAGGCGCGTGAGGATCTCGAGCGAGTCCTCGAGCAGGTCGAAGCGCTCGCCGGTGGCGGGGAAGGGGATCCCGAGCGCGTCGTGCTCGGGATCGAACCAGGCCGCGCCGAGCGACAGCTCCAACCGGCCGTGCGACGCGTGGTCGATCGTGAGGGCCTGAGCGGCGAACACCGACGGATGACGGTACGTCATGCCCGTCACGAGCAGCCCGAGGCGGATCCGCGAGGTCTGCCCCGCCAGGGCGGCGAGCGTGGTCATCCCCTCGAAGCACTCGCCTGGCCCCTCGCCGTACATAGGCTGGAAGTGGTCGAACCCCCACGCCCCGTCGAAGCCGAGGTCCTCTGCGAACCGAACCCGGCTCACCACCTCGTCCCACGTCATCCGCTGCTGTGCCACGTCCAATCCGAATCGCATGAGCGGCAACCTACGCCGCGCAACCGGCCGCGAGGGTGGCGTGTCGGGTAGAACGGGTCCCAGGCGGGATCCGCACGAACCCGACGAACCGGGATCTCACCTGGAAGGCAGCCGCTCATGTCCGCCGACGCGTGGCGCACGGTCCTCGAACGCCTCGATGATGCCGCCAAGCTCGCCGCCGTCGACCCAGACATCCATCGGCTTCTGCGCACCCCCAAGCGCGTGCTCGAGGTGGCCGTGCCGGTGCGCATGGACGACAACAGCATCGAGGTGTTCACCGGCTGGCGGGTGCACCACGACACCACCCGGGGACCGGGCAAGGGTGGGATCCACTTCCACCCCGAGGTCGACGTCGACGAGGTGAAGGCCCTGGCGGCCGCCATGACCTTCAAGAC
>JBKJSO010000253.1:0-3415 GCA_046595835.1 Acidimicrobiales bacterium
GGCAGGAACGAAGCGACGCCCGCAGCCGCATGCCGACCCGACGGGAGCTAGCCGAAGTGCGCTCCCGGCGGACCGGCGGAGGCAGGAGCGAAGCGACGCCCGCAGCCGCATGTCAACGGCTCAGCCGAGGCGCTCGATGATAGTGGCGTTGGCGAGGCCACCGCCCTCGCACATGGTCTGGAGGCCGTAGCGACCGCCGGTGCGCTCGAGCTCGTTGAGGAGCGTGGCCATCAGCTTCGTGCCGGAGGCGCCCAGCGGATGCCCGAGGGCGATGGCGCCGCCGTTGACGTTGGTCTTGCCGAGGTCGGCGTTGAGCTCCTTCTCCCAGGCGAGCACCACGGAGGCGAACGCCTCGTTGACCTCGAAGAGGTCGATGTCGTCCATCGACAGCCCCGACTTGGCGAGGGCCTTGGCGGTGGAGGGGATGGGGCCGGTGGGCATCGTCACCGGGTCGACGCCG
Source organism: Acidimicrobiales bacterium (assembly GCA_046595835.1). Lineage (GTDB taxonomy): Bacteria > Actinomycetota > Acidimicrobiia > Acidimicrobiales > VFJN01 > VFJN01. The sequence goes on from JBKJSO010000253.1 coordinate 461, forward strand.
GCGAGGGCGAACGTGTGGAAGCGGGCCCGAGGCGTGAGGCCGAGCTCCTTGGCCTTCTCCTCGCTCATGATGAGCATCGCGGACGCGCCATCACAGATCTGGCTGGAGTTGCCGGCGGTGACGATGCCGTCGGGCTTGAAGGCCGGCTTGAGGTTGGCCAGCGTCTCGGGGGTGGTGCCGGGGCGGATGCCTTCGTCCTGCAGCACGAGCTCGCCGCTCTCGACGATGTTGCCGGTCTCCTTGTCGAGGCGCTTCTCGGTGACGCCCACGATCTCGTTCTCGAAGCGGCCCTCCGCCGTAGCCTGCTCGGCCCGGCGGACCGACTCCGCACCGAACGCGTCGAGCTGCTCGCGGGTGATCCCCCACTTCTCGGCGATCATCTCCGCCGAGATGCCCTGGGGCACGAGGTTCGGGTAGCGAGTGAGCACGCCCGGGCCGAACGGCATCGAGCCGGGGGTCATCGACGCACCCATCGGGGTGGTGGTCATGACCTCCACACCGGCCGCGATCACGATGTCGTAGGCGCCGGCGATGACGCCCTGGGCACCGAAGTGGGCCGCCTGCTGCGACGAGCCGCACTGGCGGTCGACCGACGTGGCCGGAACCGACTCCGGGAACCCGGCGGCGAGCACGGCGTTGCGTCCGATGTTGAGGCCCTGGCTGCCGACCTGCATGACGCAGCCCATGATCACGTCTTCCACGAGCTCGGGATCGAGCTGGTTGCGCTCGACGAGCTGCCGAAGCACCTCACCGGCGAGGTCGGCCGGGTGCCAGCCGGAGAGCTTTCCATTGCGCTTGCCGCCGGCGGTGCGGACGGCGTCGACGATGACGGCGGTGGGCATGGGATGGCTCCTAGGGGTTCGATGTCGCAGGGGCTCTGGGCACAGAGTCTCTTGACCGGATGGTCAAGTCTGCCCAGGGCACCCTACGTTTCGCAACCCGACCCCCGCTCCTACCCCCCCGCCGTTGACCGATCGCGGCATGATGACGAGGTGACCCGGGGGCTCGAGGACATCGCGATGGTGGTGGCGTCGCTCTCACGGGCCGCCGGCCACGCGCTCGACCCGTCGTCGATCCTCGCCCGGACCATGACCGTGCTCGAACCGGTGATCGATCTGGGCGGGGCGAGCCTCTGGCGCTCGACGCGCGATGGCACGGAGCTGGTCGCCACCTACCCCACAGCCGATCGAGAGCTGCACGACCTCATCCTCGAGGAGGAGGGCAATCGACCCGGGGCGCTGTCGCTGCTGCTCGAGGGACGCAGTCACCCGAGCGGCCGTCTCATCGTCCACTCCGCCTCGGGCGCACCCCTCGACGCCAGCGCGCAGGCTCTGCTCGACATCGCCACGAGCCAGATCGCCGGCGCACTCGAACGGGCCGATCTCTTCGCAGAGGTCATGGAGCTGGAGCGACTCAAGTCCGACTTCATCTCGCGGGTCTCGCACGAGCTCCGCACGCCCATCACGATCATCAACGGCTTTCTCGAGACGCTCATCGCCCACGACCACCGGCTCGACACCGAGCAGCGGCTGCACATGCTCGATCGTTCGCGGGCCGCCTCGGCCCGCCTGGGCGACCTCATCGAGGAGCTCCTGATCCTGAGCCGGATCGAGGGCGGCATGCTCACGCCGCAGCCCGAACCGCTCAAGGTCATCGACGTGCTCGAGGCGGTGCGGGCCGCCTCAGCCGAACCGGACCAGGTCCTCATCAGCGTCCAGCACCACGATCCCATCGTCGCCGACCGTGCCCTGCTCACCCGCGCGCTGGGTCTCCTCGCCGACAACGCCGTGAAGTACGGCGGGGTGGCCGAGCTCACCGCTCGCAGCGCCGGACCGCGCTGGCTCGTGGAGGTTCGAGACCGTGGCCCGGGCTTCCCTGACGACGTTCGGGACACGGCCTTCGAGATGTTCACGCGGTCGCAGAGCAACGCATCGGTCCCGGGCCTCGGCGTGGGCCTCGCCATCGCCCGCACGCTCGTCGAGATCCTCGATGGCACCATCGCCATCGACACCTCCCATCCGGGCCCCGGAGCGCTCGTGCGGGTGTCGCTCCCCGCGTAGGTTCGCGGCAGCAACGGCAGCCACGCCGGTCGTCAGCCACAATGGTGGCCCCACTGCCAGTCCACGCTCCGAGGGGGCCACCGTTGGACATCTCGAAGGAACAGCTCGACAACGCCGTGCGCGGGCAGACGATCGTCAGCCGGTACCTCGACACCGTCGCCGCGCACCCGCAGCAGGTCGCGCTGCGCGAGAAGCAACCTGACGGCTCCTACTCGCAGTGGACCTACGCCGAGCACGCCGGGCGTGTCGCCTCGGTCGCCGCTCGCCTCCGCTCGATGGGTGTGGTCCCAGGAGACCGAGTCGTGCTGATGATGCGCAACATCCCCGACTTCCACTTCATCGACCTAGGCGTGACGGCCCTCGGCGCCACGTCGATCTCCATTTACAACTCCTCCTCCCCCGAGCAGATCGAGTACCTCGTCGGTCACTGCAAGGCCACCCTCGCGATCGTCGAGAACGACGGCTTCGAGGAGCGCTTTGCCAAGGTGCGCGCGCAGCTGCCAGCGCTCGGCGAGATCGTGAACCTCGCGCACGACGGCGTGCGCGAGCAGCTCTACGGCGACACGCCGCTGGACCTCGCCGCAGAGGTGGGCCGCTGCACCCCCGACACGCTCGCCACGGTGATCTACACGTCGGGCACCACCGGGCCGCCCAAGGGCGTGATGCTCACCCACCACAACGTCGTGTGGACCGCCGAGGGCTACCTCAAGATGCTCGACGTGGATCCTGTCGGCTTCCGGGCCATCTCCTACCTCCCGATGGCCCACATCGCCGAGCGGATGTCCACCCACTACCTCGCGGTGATGGGCGGCTACGAGGTGACCACCTGCCCCGAGCCCGGCCAGATCGCGGCCGTGGCTCGCGAGGTGCACCCGCAGATCATGTTCGGTGTGCC
>JBKJSO010000298.1:0-3712 GCA_046595835.1 Acidimicrobiales bacterium
CGTTCCGAACAGGGCCGTCATGGCGGGCAGCACCACCGTGGAGCGATCGATGGTGAGCGAGCGACCGGCGATCGAGGCGACCACGAACAAGGTGGCGGCGGCGGTGGTGAACACGACGGCCATGTAGGAGGTGGCGTCGAGGTCGGTGCGTGTCCGCACCCAGCGCCCGGCGAGAAACCACAGCGAGTTCAAGCCGAGGCCGAGCACTGCGAGCAGATCGCCATGCAGGCTCCACGTCCCCACGCCAGCGGATGCTGCGGCGACCGCCACCGCGCCTCCCATCGCCACGCTCACTCGCGCCAGGAGGCGCCAGTCGACGTGCTCGCCGAGGAAGCGACCGGCGATCAGGGCCACCACCGCAGGCTGCAGGGCATGGATGACGCCGACATTCACGAGGGTGGTCTCGTTGATGGCAGCGAAGTTCACCAGGGCGCTGAACCCGAAGAGGACGCCCACCCCGATGAGGCCAAGGCGCACGGCGCCGCCCAGGGGCTCGCGCGTCGTCGGAGGGGCCGTCGACGGCCTGAGACGCACGATCAGGCCCGTGGCCGCGAGGACCGGGATGGCGAACACCATGCGCCACGTCGTGAAGGCGAGGATGTCGTCGGCGCGTCGCACGAAGTAGACGTTCGACGTCCAGAGCACGATCGCGAGGGTCACGCCGCCCAGCGCCCGCCGCGGAAGCGCCTCGCCGGCCAGGGGGTGCGGGTCCGCTGGGTCAGTCATGGAGTCGCTGTGTCAACGGCGACGGCTTGGGCCACCGCGAGGGCGGTGCCCTCGACCAAGGCGATCCAGATGTCAGCCGGTCGAGGGCCGTCCGGGGTGCGCAGGAGGGTGCGCACGCGGTCGTTGGCGGTCGGTTCCTCCATGAGGCGCTGGCGGAGCGCGTCGGCCACGGACTCCTCGTCGAGGAACTCGCGGGCGGAGTGGCCGACGATCTCGGCCTCGTTGCGCTCGAGGAGCCGCATGGCGGCCTCGTTCACCCGCACGATCTCGCGGAGCGACAGGTCGATGACGAAGGTGGCGATCGGAGTTGCCTCAAGGATCCGTTCGAGCTGGGGTGCGCTCAGTCGGCTGCTTGGTGACCCGCCCGGCTGGTCGCCGTCGGCGTCGGCGTCGGCGTCGGCGTCGGCATCATCGACCGGTGGGTCGAGTCGGATGACGAGCTCGGCGCCGTCGGGCAGTGGGCGCGCCGCGATGGAGCCTCCGATGCTCTCCACCGCGGCGCGCACGAAGGCCAGGCCGAGCCCGGCGCCGGGCGTACCCTCGGCGGCGAGGCCCCGTGCTCCAGCGTCGAACAGCTGCGCTGGATCATCGGGCAATCCTTGACCGTTGTCCCGCACCACGATCTCCGTGCCACCCGGGCCCGCCAGGACCCCCACCTCGATGCGGAGCGGACGGGACGGGTCGCGGAACTTGATGCTGTTGGCCACCAGGTTCACGACCGCCTGACGGATGGCCCCCACCGGTACGGGCAGCGTCGCCACCTGGGCGGTCGTCTCGAGCGTGCCTCCGACCTCCGTCAGCTCGGCGTCGCTGATGGCCCGCAGTGCGTCGAACAGGTCAGCCACCTCGAACGAGGTATCCGCCTGGCGAGCGGGACCGCCGTCGGCTTCGCCGAGGATCGATGCGGTCATCGCGGCCAGCGCCCTGGTGCTGGCGCTGATCCGTCGGAGCAGATCAGCCCGCTGCCCGGCGTCCATGTGCTGATCGTGGAGCAGTAAGTCGGCAAAGCCCGCCACCGCCGCCATGGGACCCCGCAGGTCATGGGCCAGCCGGGCCGCGATCGTCCGCAGGGCGGCCGCCATCGTCGCCAGCTCTGCCGATCTGGCGCCGGCAAGGCTGGCGGCGTCGAGCTCATCCGTGAGGTCGAGCACCACCGCGAAGGCCAGGTCGGCCTCGCCGGACGGCACGACGGTCATCTCGACCGTGCGGACGCCGAGCGGGGTGTGCACCTCCCTCATCGCCGCCGTCTCCTCCCCGCGCAAGGCGCGGATCCGCAGCAAGCGATCAGGCGACGGTTGGAGCAGGAGATCGTTGGCGGGTCGGCCGAGCACCTGCGCGGCATCGAGACCGAGGAGGTCGAGCGCGGCCGGGTTGGCGCTGACGATGACTCGCCGACCGTGGTCGACGGCGAGCACGGCCACGTTGGCGCGTGCGAACAGCTGCTCGTAGGCGCTCAGCGGCAGGCCGCCGCCGTCCAGATCCACCGCACCCTTGCCCGCCCGTCGAGCCATTTGGCCAGCGTAGGCCCCCGACGGCGACTGACCTGGCTGATGCCTGCCTGCGCTCAGCCCCCCCGGCTACGGGTTCGGAGCGCCCTGCACCGCGCCCCTACGATGGTCGCCCTATGACATCGCTGTCGCGGGAAGAGGTGGCCCACGTGGCCAAGCTGGCTCGGTTGCAGCTCACCGATGATCAGCTCGACGTGTTCACGCCCCAGCTGGCGGCGATCCTCGATCACGCGGTCGACGTCGAGGCCTTGGAGCTCGACGACGTGCCGCCGACGGCGCACCCCTACCCGCTGACGAACGTGATGCGGCCCGACGTGGCTCGCGACGCCGGGATCCGCGACGCCGTGCTCGAGCAGGCCCCGTCCGCCGAAGCCGGGATGTTCCGCGTGCCGCCCGTGCTGGGGGAGGCGCCGTGAGCACGGCGATCCAGATCGCGGGGGCGGTCCGCCGCCGGGAGCGCAGCGCCCGATCGGTCGTCGAGGAGCACCTCGGGGCGATCAGCGAACGCGACGGCGAGCTCCACGCGTTCAACCTCGTCACCGCCGACGACGCGCTGGCCCGAGCCGACGAGATCGACGCTCGAGTGGCGGCGGGGGAGGACCCTGGACCGCTGGCCGGCGTGCCGATCGCGCTCAAGGACAACCTCTGCACGGCGGGGATCCCCACCACCTGCTCGTCGAAGATCCTCGAGGGCTGGCGGCCGCCCTACGACGCCACCGTCGTGCAGCGCCTCCGCGCCGCGGGGGCCATCACGATGGGCAAGACCAACCTCGACGAGTTCGCGATGGGATCGTCCACGGAGAACTCCGCCTTTGGTCCCACGAAGAACCCGCACGACCCCACGAAGGTTCCGGGCGGGTCCTCCGGCGGGAGCGCGGTGGCTGTGGCGGCCGGCTTCGCGCCACTGGCCCTCGGGTCCGACACTGGCGGGTCCATCCGCCAGCCCGCCGCCCTGTGCGGTGTCGTGGGCATGAAGCCCTCCTACGGCCGGGTGTCGCGCTACGGCCTGGTGGCCTTCGCCTCGAGCCTTGACCAGATCGGGCCCTTCGCGGCCAACGTGGCAGACGCAGCCGCGCTCTACGAGGCGATCGCGGGGCATGACCCGGCTGACTCCACCTCGATCCCGGAGCCGCTGCCGCTCGTGAGCTCGCACCTCGCCGATGGCGTGGAGGGCTTGCGGGTGGGCATCGTGAAGGAGCTGCTCGGCATCGAGGGCATCGCGCCTGATGTGGCCGCCCGCGCCAACGCGGCCGCCGAGGCCCTCGAGGCCGCTGGTGCGAAGGTCGAGGAGGTGTCGGTGCCGGCAGTGATCTATGGCCTCTCGGCGTACTACCTCATCGCACCGGCGGAGGCGTCGAGCAACCTGGCTCGCTACGACGGCGTCCGCGACGGGCTGCGGGTCGACGCAGCCACCACCGGCGAGATGTATGACCGCACCCGCACAGCGGGCTTCGGCCCCGAGGTGATGCGACGCATCA
>JBKJSO010000381.1:0-3496 GCA_046595835.1 Acidimicrobiales bacterium
CCTTCTTGCCGAGGAAGCCGATGGCGACGATGCACACCACGGCGATCAGGGCCACGAGGAGTGCGTACTCCACAAGGGCCGCACCACGCTCGTTGTTGTCGAATCGGGCCCGCAGCCAGGTAGCGAGGAACTCGTAGGTGCTGATCATTGGGGGCGCTCCTTGGATAGTTGTGATCCTCCCCGGCCCGCCGGGGAGGCCAGCTTCCTGTCGGCGCCAGCATCGGTGTTGGGCGCCTACGCATCAATAGGCCAAACGGACCCAACTCGTAGCCGTTGGGGCGACGGCCGCGCTCACGCAGAGCGTTCGCCCTCGGACGCGCAAGAGGGGCGGGCCTGGAGCCCAACCCCTCTTGGAATGATCGTTGAGATCAGTTGAGGCTGTTGCCGATGGAGCTGAAGTTGTTGCTGGCCTTCTTGCCGAGGAAGCCGATGGCGACGATGCAGACCACGGCAATGAGGGCCACGAGGAGTGCGTACTCCACGAGGGCCGCACCACGCTCGTTGTCGTCGAATCGGGCTCGCAGCCAGGTGGCGAGGAACTCGTAGGTGCTGATCATGGGGGTGTGTGCTCCTAGGTGGTGGTGGTGCTCCCGGATCCGCCCCGGGATGCCGACTTCCTGTCGAGGCAAGTATCCGCGGCATCAGCCCCGGAATGAAATGGGCCATGTGGACCAAATGGCAAGACCGCTGGGAGTGCCAACCACCCTCAGTGAGACGACCTCACCTGAGGTGGACGATGCCCATGCGCACGGCCTGGAGCACCGCCTGGGTGCGATCGCGTGCATCGAGCTTCTGGTAGATCGATGCGAGGTGGTTCTTCACGGTCTTCTGGCTGATGTACAGCCGCTCCGCCACCTCGGGGGTGGAGCAGCCGTCGGCGATGTGCTGCAGCACCTCCTCCTCGCGCTTGGTGATGATGCGGTCTTCCTCGGCTGGGCTCGGCACCTCGAGGCGTCGGACCTCGTCGAGCATCGTGGCGGCCAGCTGCGGCGACAGGGCGGTGTCTCCGTTGGCCGCCATGCGCACAGCGGCTGCCACCTCGTCGGTGGAGCAGTCCTTCACCAGGTAGCCGGATGCACCCGCTCGGATGGCCTCGGCCAGCACCTCGCTGTCGGCGTGCATCGTGAGCATGATCACCCGCGTGGTGGAGTCGGTGGACCGGATGACGCGGGTGGCTTCGACACCGTCCATCTCCGGCATCGATACGTCCATGAGCACGACGTCGGGTTCGAGCTCGGCGACGAGCCGCACCGCCTCCTCGCCGTTGTCGGCCTCCCCCACCACGTCGAAGCCCTCGTCGACCATCGATCGGCGCAGCCCCTCGCGCAGCATGCGGTGGTCGTCGGCCAGCAGCAGTCGAATCGTCACGCCGTCTCCTGTGGTTGGTTCGACCGGCCCCGAGCTCACCGGGCGGCCAGGGCGCATCGTACCCGGGTGCCCTTGCCGGGCTGGGAGTCGACCGTGAACGTGGCCCCGATGCTGGCCGCTCGTTCGCGCATCCCGAGGATGCCATAGGAGTCCAGGCGTCCGGCGTTGCCCTCGGGGAAGCCGATCCCGTCGTCAGCGATCTCGAGGGCCGCGGTGTGCCCGTCGCAGCGCCAGCTGATGCTGACCTGCGTGGCCTTGGCGTGGCGCTCCACGTTGGTGACCGCCTCCTGCGCGATCCGCCACATCTCGCGCTCCTGGAGGATCGGGAGCCGGCCGGTCTCCTGGGATCGGAGCCCCGCCTGCAGCCCGCTGCGCTCCCGAACCCGGTTCAGGAAGGACTCGAGCGTGGTCGGCAGGCTCTGCGTCTCGCTGACGTCGGTGCGCAGGTCGTACAGGGTGTCGCGCACCTCGCCGATCACGCCCCGCACGTCGCCGCGGAGCTGGTCGAGGGCGTGGGTGACCGTTTCGTCGCGGGCGCCGTTGTTCTTCACGATCCGGTCGAGCTCGAAGGCCAGGTAGGCGAGCGACTGCCCGATGCGGTCGTGCAGGTCGCGCGCGATGCGGGTGCGCTCCTCGTCGGCGCCCACCGTGCGCAACCGTCCGAACCAGCGGGCGTTGTCGATGGCGAGGGCAGCGGGCTCCGCGAACCCGGCCAGCAGCTCGACGTCCCGACCGGAGAAGTGGTGCGTGCCGCCGTGCTCGACGGACACGATGCCGATGATGGACCCGCGAGCAGTGAGCACCGTGTAGAGGCCCGAACCGGCGCTGCCGGCCAGCCCGGGGCCACCGCTGGACAGGAGGTTCGGTTCGCTCACCAGACGGCGCGAGCGCACGGACCGGGCGAGCGGGGCGGGGAGCTCGAGCGTGGTCATGTGGGCGGGCGGTCGGCCGCCTTCACGGCGCACGGTGTGCCAGCGCTCGTCGGTCTCGTCGTAGAGGATGATGGCGAGGGTGTCGTAGTCGAAGAGCTCGCTCATCTGCGCACAAGTGGCGTCGAGCACCTCCTCGGAGTCCAGCGATGCCGGCAGGGTCTGCGTGACCTGGTGCAGCTGGTAGAGCAGCGCGTTGGCGTCGGACAAGCGACCGAGCTGGTCGAGCGCGGCGCTCTGGCGTTCTTCGGCCTCGCCCGAGATGCGCCGGGCGTAGCCGGCCACGAGCGCCACCAGGAGGATCTCGACTGCCCACTGCAGTGCCGTGCGTCCGTCGTCGCGGGTGAAGGTGGGCTCGAGCGCCCAGGGGATGCTGACGGCGAGGATCGAGACGACCGCGATGCGCACGCCGAACCCGAAGCCTCGGGCGAACCCGGCCACCGCCACCGCCGTGAGCATCGAGAACGCCAGCGGGGACTCCCAGTAACCCGTGGCGGTGAGGGCCAGGACCGTGACGGCCACCTCGCCTAGCACCTGCAGGAGGTTGCCGGTGCTCTCCTCCCCGTAGTGGAGCGGGCGGACCGTTCGGTACAACGTGTACACGAGCAGGAACGTCGAGGTGATGATCAGGCGGGGTTCGCCGTCTTGGATGTGGGGGCTGGCCAGCACCACGGACACGGCCGTGGTGCCCCACCGGATGACGAGGACCGCTTGCGCGAACGTGCTGAGCGAGTCGCCCACTGGCCCGTTCGAGGCCAGCGGGGAGGTCAGCCGAAGGCGCCCCCGATGTCGGAGGCGGCTGGACCCAGCAGCACCACGAAGATCGCCGGGAAGATGAACAGGATCAGCGGGAAGAGGATCTTCACGGGCAGCTTGGCCGCCTTCTCGCGTGCCCACTGCTGGCGCTTCGATCGCATCTCGTCCGCCGAGGTCTTCAGCACGCGTCCCACCGGCATCCCGAGCGCGTCGGCTTGCGTCAGCGTCAGCACGAAGTTCGATAGCTCCGGCACCTCCGTGCGCTTCTTGAGGTTCTGGAGGGCCTCCCGGCGAGGGAGGCCCAGCTCCATCTCCCGTAGCGTACGCGCGAACTCATCGGCGAGCGGGGACGTGAAGTTGTCGCACACCACGCCAAGGGCGCCTTCGAAGCCGACCCCGGCTTCCACCGAGATGGCCATCAGGTCGAGCGTGTCAGGGAGATC
>JBKJSO010000085.1:0-4870 GCA_046595835.1 Acidimicrobiales bacterium
GGCGAGTGGCCCGAGCTCATCGGCGACGAGGGCGACCGCCAGGCGCATGACCTGCTCGTCGAGCTCCTGGCGCGCGAGCGGCCCGGCGACGCCGTGCTCTCCGAGGAGGGTCGCGACGACCTCGCCCGGCTCGACGTCTCTCGCGTCTGGATCGTCGATCCCCTCGACGGCACGCGTGAGTTCGGCGAGTCGGGTCGCACGGACTGGGCGGTGCACGTGGCCCTCGCCATCGACGGCACCGCCGTCGCCGGGGCGGTTGCCCTCCCCGCCCGTGGGATCACCCTCGGCACCGAACCGGCGCCGGCCCCGCCGCCCCGCTGGGACGGCCCGCCCCGCCTCGTCGTGTCGCGATCGCGCCCGCCCTACCAGGCCAACCTGATCTGCCAGGCCCTCGACGGTCAGCTCGTGCCCCTCGGGTCGGCGGGCGCCAAGGCGATGGCGGTGGTGCTGGGAGAGGCAGAGATCTACGCCCATGCCGGTGGGCAGTACGAGTGGGACAACGCGGCCCCCACGGTGGTGGCCGCCGCCGCCGGGCTGCACGTGAGCAGGCTCGACGGCTCGCCCCTCGTCTACAACCGGCGCGATCCCTGGCTGCCCGACCTGCTCATCTGCCGCGCCGACCTCGCGGAGGCGGCACTGCACGCGCTGGCGGATTGACCAGCCTGCGACCTCGCGGGATCAGCCCAGGATCGTGACCGTGCCGAGGTCACCGTCGACCTCCACGAGGGCGCCGTCGGGGATGCGCTTGGTGGCGTCGGTCACCGACACCACGCAGGGGATGCCGAGCTCCCGGCTCACGATGATGGCGTGCGACAGCGGCGCGCCGACGTTCACGACCACGGCGGCCGAGGGCACGAACAGCGGCGTCCACGACGGATCGGTGATCTCGGCCACCAGCACGTCGCCTGGTTCGAGGGCACCTGGGTCGTGACTGCTCGCGATCACCCGCGCGATGCCGCGCGCCCGGCCCGGACAGCCCGGCAGGCCCTGCAGCACGTCGCCCATGGCCGCGACGGGCACGGTGCGCTGGTCACGCCGGGACCAGGTGGCCATGGCCGGCGGCTCGCCCTCGAACACGAACGGCGGCTCGAGCAGGCGCAGCTCGTCGTAGGCCGCCTCCCGAGCGCGGAGCTCGCCCGCCATGCCGGCCGGATCGGCGAGAAAGCCGTCGAGCTCGTCGTAGCGGAGCATGGCGTACTCGCCCTCGCGGTCGAAGATCCCACGCTCGACCATGCGCCGACCCAGCTCCTGCATCGCCACGCGGCACTCGTGCACCAGGCGGATGGCGTTGGTCTTGGACCGCTCCCTGCCGGCGAGGAACACCGTGGATGCATGGAGGGCGGCCTGCACCTGGCCCTGGGCCTCCGGGTCCGCGGCCATCGCTTGCACGAGGGCGGCGCCGAGCGACTCGCGCTCCGCCGCCCGCTCGGCCTGCTGGGCCCGCGGAGCGGCTGAGGCCGGCGACAGGCGCATGCGGTCGATGGCCGCCAGCGCCAGCTCGGGATGCGTCTCCCATGAGGGCGAGCGCATCTCCCACTCGTTCGGGCCGCGGCACCCGTGCTCGTGCAGGAACGCGTGGAAGCCCGTGGAGAACCGTTGCGCGTCCTCGTCGCCACCCGTGGCCAGCGCCTCGATGCGACCGGGGAGTCCCACGATGCCCTCCTCGAAGGCGACGGTGAGCGAGGGTGACCCCGCCGCGACCCGACCGAGATCCCACATGAGCATCGATGGTTGTGCGGACTCGACATCGCCCACGCCGGCGATGAGCTTCATGGCCATGGTGGGATCACCGGCTGCCGCGGAGGCCTGCTGGAGGATGCCGGTGGGCACCGTGGCGCAGTAGGTGATGAAGATGTGCTCGGCGAACAGACGGCGGAAGTGGCCGTCCATGAGCGTGCGCAGCCGGTCGACCAGCGCAGCGTCGTCGAGCTGGGAGAGCTCCGGGCGATCGTCGCGGAGCGCCTCCATGGCCCGCTGCTCCTCCACGAGGTCCGCCAGGTCGGCGGTGGTGAGCACCCACTGCAGCGTGGCCCCGATCCGCCCGGTGAGGTCGGGACGCTCATCGGTGGTCTGCGGTTGGTAGGGGGGCACGCCCGGCTGCGCGCCGAAGAACGTGGCGTCGATGATCTCCGGGGTGAGCCCGGGCGTTCGCACGCCGACGATGCGCGACAGCGTGACGTTCAAGTAGCAGTAGCCGCCGAACACACCGATGACCTCGATGTTGTCGGGATCGTACTCGTCGAGGTCCACCGCTCCGAAGCGGGCGAAGGCATCGCGCCAGCCGGGCTCGGCGTGCCGGATGATGCCGATGGTCGCCGAGAGCGGTGTGACGGGGTCGGGGAACACCTCGCCCACGTTGGCCCGGGTGTAGATCGGGTAGCGGCGGCTCGGTCGGCTATCGACGATCCAGCGGTCCATGTCTCCCCCTGAGGCTGTGGCTGGCTGACCCTAGAGCGCGCCTCGCTGCCCTGCTCGTCGGGGCGCGAGACTCCTCGCACCATGCGTGCAACCCCCCTCGATCCGCCGACCGACCTCGCCCTGGGCAGCTTCAGCAACGACCCACCGTGGATCGTGGAGCCCGAGAACATGCCCTGGCGCACCGCCGTGCCGGGGCTGCGCCGTCAGATCGCCATCGACCTGCCGCACCTCACGAAGCCGGGCAAGATCCCGCCGGGCCTCCGTGTCGTGCGGACCGTGGCGCTGCTCGGCTCCGCACTGGCCCTCTGGGCCGTCGGTGCTCGCCGAACCGGCGGATCGGTCTCCCACGCCGACGTGTCCCGCCGCCTCCGCAAGGCGGCCGAGCGGCTCGGACCCACCTACATCAAGCTCGGGCAGATCATCTCCTCCGGCGAGGGCATCTTCCCCGAGGAGCTCGTGGGCGAGTTCAAGAAGTGCCGTGACCAGGTGCCGCCCGAGCCCTTCAGCGTGGTGCGCAGGGTCGTGGAGGAGGACCTCGGACGCCCACTCGAGGAGGTCTTCTCGCGGTTCCACCCCGAACCGCTGGCCGCAGCGTCGATCGCCCAGGTGCACCTGGCCACCCTGCACAGCGGCGAGGAGGTGGTGGTGAAGGTGCAGCGGCCTTCGGTGGGCGAGCTCGTGCACAAGGACCTCAAGGTGATGGCCTGGATCGCCCCCTTCACCGTGGGACGGATCCCCATCAGCGCGCTGGCGAACCCCCCGGCGCTGGTGGAGCTGTTCGCCGAGACGATCACCGAGGAGCTCGACTTCCGCATCGAAGCCGAGAACATGCTCGACGTGGCCCGCTCCTTCGCCGAGCTCGGCCAGCGGGACTACGTCATCCCCCGTCCGCACCCCACGTTGGTGACCCCGCGCGTGATCGTGATGGAGCGCCTGGCGGGCTTCAAGTTCGACGACGTGATCGGCATGAAGGAGGCCGGCGTCGATACCGAGCGGGTCGTGCGGACCGGGATGATCGGCTTCATGGAGGGCGCCATGATCCACGGCATCTTCCACGGTGACCTGCACGGAGGGAACCTCTTCGTCCTCCCCGACGGTCGCACCGCCCTGCTCGACTTCGGCATCGTCGGGCGGCTCTCCGAGCCTCGCCGCCTGGCCTTCCTGCGGCTGCTGATGACCGCCACCTCGAACGACATCCATGGTCAGCTCGGCGCCCTGCGCGACCTGGGGGCGCTGCCCCCGGACACCGATCTCGACGCGGTCATACGCGATCTCGGCCTCGACAAGCCGGTCGTCGATCCCACGACGATGGACGCCGACGAGCTGGTGAACGAGATCCAGAAGACGATCAAGGCCTTGATGGGCATCGGAGCACGCCTGCCCAAGGAGCTCATGCTCTTCATCAAGAACATGGTGTTCCTCGATGGCGCCATCGCCACGCTGGCCCCCGACCTCGACATCATCGGCGAGATCGGGAACATCTCGATGCACCTGGCCACCGCACATGGCGATCGGCTGGCCGGTGACCTCGGCCTCGACCCGAGCACCTACGAGCTCGACCTCTCGGGCGTGCGGGCCAGCTTCGGCTACGAGGAGGGCACCGAGGGCGCCGTCACCTACCGAGACCTCCAGGCCCGACGGGAGATCATTCGCAGTCGGCTGCAGAAGCACCACAAGTGAGGCTGGTCGTCGCCCGCTGCTCGGTCGACTACGAGGGTCGCCTGTCGGCCCACCTCCCGATGGCCGTCCGGCTCATCATGGTGAAGCAGGACGGCTGCGTGGCCATCCACGCGGACGGTGGCGCCTACAAGCCGCTCAACTGGATGAACGCGCCCAACCGCCTCGTGGTGGACGACACCGGTTGGACGGTCACCAGCCCGAAGGGCGAGCGGCTCGTCATCACCATCGACGAGATCCTCTCCGACACCGCCCACGACCTCGGCATCGATCCAGGCCTCCAGAAGGATGGGGTCGAGGCTCATCTCCAGGAGCTGCTGGCCGCCGCCTGCGATCAGCTCGAGCCAGGCATGGTGCTCGTGCGTCGTGAGCATCGCACCGAGATCGGTCCGGTCGACCTGCTGTGCCGCGACGCGGCCGGGCGCGCCGTGGCGATCGAGATCAAGCGCCACGGGGGCATCGACGGGGTGGAGCAGCTAGCCCGATACCTCGAGTTCCTCGAGCGCGATCCCGCGCTGCGACCAGTGCGGGGGATGTTCGTGGCGCAGATCATCAAGCCGCAGGCCAAGGCCCTCGCCGCCGAGCGGGGCATCCTCTGCGTCGAGATCGACTACGACGCGCTTCGCGGCATCGAGCGGGCGCAGACCTCCCTGTTCTGACTGCGCTACGCCGACGACCTCGCTAGCTGAAGGTGACGCGCCCGGCGTCGATCACGACACGGCCGTCCTGACCGCACGTCTGGAAGATGGCGGTGCCGGAACCGTCGTCCCAGGTC
>JBKJSO010000154.1:0-3790 GCA_046595835.1 Acidimicrobiales bacterium
CCAACGGCACCGTCCTCTCCCCCGGGCAGCTGCTCCCGGTCCTGCACCGCGCGGATGTGGAGCGCATCGTCTTCGACGGCCCGTCCAAGGTCATCGATGTCGGCGTTCGCCGACGCCTCTTCACCGGCGCCACCCGCACGGCGGTCCACGCCCGCGACCGTGGCTGCACCCACCCGAGCTGTGACGAGCCGCTCGACCGCTGCCAGGTCGACCACGTGGTCCCGTGGAGCCGAGGCGGCCTCACCACCCAGGCCAACGGGGAGGACAAGTGCCGGTTCCACAACCTGGAGAAGGGCGACCGACCACCCCGGCCGGCGGCCTGAGCGGCCGACCGGCGCTTGTGACCGAGGACCATTCCCGCACGAGTCCAGCAAACTCAGCCACACCCCAGCGCGCCCCGGCGCTTCCATGCAGGACGCCCCGACTGTTCCCGTACCCCGTGCGCGGCGCTGCCAATAGGGTCACGTGCGTGACGGAGCCCACCGCGCCAGGCCGCCGCGACGGCGAGGACCATGCTCCCCGCACGTTCGCAACGGGACCGAGCGACCCCGTGTCACTGGCCGACGAGCCGGGGACGTGGGCGGAGATCGAGATCGACGCCCCACCCGCACGGGTGTGGGAGGTGGTCATCGATCTCAACGCGCCAGCGGCGTTCTCTGAAGAGTTCCTCGGTGCCCGCTGGATCGGCGACGGCCCGGCCCTCGGGGCGTCGTTCGTCGGACGCAACCAGCACCCGGCTCTCGGCGAGTGGGAGGTGGAGTCCCACATCGACGTCTTCGACGAGGGTCGGAGCTTCGGGTGGGCCACCGTCGACCGCGCGAACCCCGGATCGCGCTGGCGCTTCGACCTCGTGCCGTCCGGTGCCGGGACCCGGCTGCGGTTCTCGGTGTCGATCGGTCCGGGGCCCTCGGGTCTCTCGATCGCCATCGAGGCGATGCCCGACAAGCAAGCGCGGATCCTCGACCGTCGGATCGTCGAGCACCACGCCAACATGACCCGGACCCTCGAGGGCTTCAAGGTCACCGCCGAGCATGCCGGGTGACCCGACGAGATCGCGGCGGGCTCCGGGCGTTCGCTGGCCGACGTCGACCTGACCGTGGCGGTGAGCTGTGAGATCACGGATGACGTCGACGCGGCCGGTCGTCGGATCGTCCGACGGCTCCGCCAGTACCGCGACTGCGGCGTCGGCACGCTCCGCTGACAGCGCCGCTGGAGGTGCACCTCCCACCGCGGCAGGATGACGCATGCCCATCGAGCGTGTCGACCACGTACAGCTCGCCATGCCCGCCGGCGGTGAAGCCGCGGCGCGTGGGTTCTACGAAGGCCTGCTCGGGATCGCCGAAGTGCCCAAGCCGTCACACCTCGCCACGCGGGGTGGCTGCTGGTTCGAGGATGACAAGGTGAAGATCCACCTCGGCGTGGACACTGACTTCCGTCCGGCCAAGAAGGCGCACCCCGCCCTGCTCGTGTCCGACCTGCGCTCGCTCGTCGCCCGCTTGGGGGCCGCCCACGTGGAGCTCGTCACCGACGAGCCGTTGGCTGGCTACGACCGCGTCTACGCGTACGACCCCTTCGGCAACCGGCTGGAGCTCTTGGAACCTCTGCCGATGCAGTAGACAACCCGGATGACCGAGCAGCTCGAGCGGTTCCGTGCGGCAGAGGACCGGCTGTGGCAGTCGGTGGACGTCGTGCCGCAGGAGCGGCGGGTGCGGCTGCGCACCGGCGAGACAGTTCGTGTGCTGGAGACGGGCGACGGCCCGGTGGTGTTGTTCATCCACGGCGCCTCCAACGCAGGCACCAGCTGGGTGTCGCTCATGGCTGCGCTCGGCGGGTTCCGGTGCGTCGCGCTCGACCGCCCCGGCTGCGGCCTCAGCGATCCGATCGTCGGTGCTCCCCTGCGCGACCTCGACGCCGTCGAGGCGTACGCCGACGAGCTGGTGAGCGAAGTCCTCGACGCGCTCGGGCTGCCCAGCGCGCATGTCGTGGCCACGTCCTACGGCGGCTACTTCGCCCTGCGGGGCGCGGCCGCCCATCCCGATCGCGTCGACCGGCTCATCGAGCTCAGCTGGCCGATGGGGGCCCCGATGGCCAAGGTGCCGCCCTCGATGCGGCTGGCCGCGTTGCCGGGCATGCAAGCGCTCACCACGAAGCTGCCCGTCACCCGGAGCATGGTGAAGGCGCTCCTTCGTCAGATCGGGCTGAAGCGAGCGATCGACACGGGCCGCTTCGACGACACGATGATCGACTGGTATCTCTCGCTGCTGCGCGACACCGAGACCATGCGCAACGACATCCGGTCGTCGCCGAAGGTGATCACGCCTGTGCGCGGGCTCAACGAGCGGATGCTGCTCACCGATGCGCTGCTGGCCCGGGTGACGATGCCGGTGCTGTTCCTGTGGGGCGACGAGGATCCGAACGGCGGCGAGTCAGTCGCCCGGTCCTTCGCACGCCGCCTGCCCAACGCACACCTCGAGATCGTCCCGGAGGCGGGTCACGCGCCGTGGATCGACGAGCTCGACCTGTGCGCCTCCCGCATCCGGGAGTTCCTCAGCGCCTGATCAGGGCCTCAGCTGCAGCCGCTGGTGCTGCCGCAGCTTGGGCAGGCGTGGCAGGAGCCGGCCCGCTGCATCTGGACGCCGCACTGCATGCAGTAGGGGGCGTCGGAGTGGCCCTGCTTGGGCTGGATGGCAGCGTTGGGCTTGGACGGCACCGCCGGGTCGATGACCCCGGCCCGCTCGAGGAGGCTGAGCTCCTTAGGTGCGTCGGAAGCCGAGAGCAGCGGCGAGCTGGCGTCGAAGCTGGGCGGGTCGGCCTGGATGTCGGTGCCCTGGCGGGTCTCGGTGATCGTCTCCTCGACGCCCGGCAGCGTGGGCTGCGTGCGCTCCCCCGTGGTGAGGATGTTGAGCTCGGCCCGCTCCTCGAAGGAGAGGTAGTCGACCGCCAGGCGGCGGAAGATGTAGTCGAGGATGGAGCTGGCGATGCGCAGATCCGGGTCGTCGGTCATGCCGGCCGGCTCGAAGCGCGTGTTGGTGAGCGTCTCCACGTAGACCCGCAGCGGCACGCCGTACTGGAGGCCGTAGCTGACCGACACCGCGAAGGCGTCCATGATGCCGGCGAGGGTGGAGCCCTGCTTGGAGATGCGCAGGAAGATCTCGCCCGGGCGACCGTCGGCGTACTCGCCGACCGTGACGAAGCCCTTGCAGTCGGCCACCCGGAACTCGAAGGTGTGCGACGTGCGGTTGCGGGGGAGCTTCTCGCGGGTGGGGACCTTGATGACCCGCTCGACGATGCGCTCCACGATCTTCTCGACGACCTGGGGCTCGGCGCCCGAGGCGACCAGCGCCTCGGCCAGCGGCTCGATGGCCGCTTCCTTCTTGGCCGTGGAGAGCGGCTGGCCGACCTTGCAGTTGTCGCGGTAGATGGCGACGGCCTTCACACCCATCCGCCAGGCGTCGAGGTGGAGCTGCTCCACCTCTTCGACGGTGGCCTCGGTGGGCATGTTCACCGTCTTGGAGATGGCACCCGAGATGAACGGCTGGACGGCCGCCATCATCCGCACGTGGCCCGAGTAGTGGATCGTGTTGTCACCCATCGAGCAGGCGAACACGGGCACGTGCTCGGCGGCCAGGTGCGGCGCACCGAGGATCGACTTGTTCACGTCGATGTAGGCGACGATCTCCGCCGCCTGCTCCGGCGTGTAGCCGAGGCGGGCGAGGGCGCGGGGCACCGTCTGGTTGACGATCTGCATGGTGCCGCCACCGACCAGCTTCTTCACCTTGCACAGCCCGAG
>JBKJSO010000198.1:0-11404 GCA_046595835.1 Acidimicrobiales bacterium
GCCGGCGTTTCCCTGTCGCGGCGTGGTCGATCCCGCAGGTTGTCCCCTGGAAGGGCCGATCGACGTCGCACTTGTGGTGCGCGACCACATCGACCGCGATCCCACCGCCCTCGAGTCAGGCGTGGCGTGCGCCCTGCGCGCCGGCGTTCCAGTGGTGGAGGACGGCCCGGCCGACCTCGACCCGTTCGCTCCCTGGATCACGTTCCGAGTTGGCAATGCCTCGGTGGCCCACACCTGCGAGCAGGCCGTCGTGCTCTCCTATGAGCCGCTGCTCGACGACATGCGACGCCGGTGCTCACCCTTGTTCGACGCTGCGGGCATCGACCAGTCGCAGGTGAGCTTCCGAGCAGAGCTCGACGGGCCGAAGCTCCAGGTCCACCTGGAGGTCCCCGAGCCCGTGTCCGGGGGAGTCCGTGGGGCGCTGGCAGTACGTGCACTCGACGCAGTGCGGGCCCGGCGCCGCACCTACGACACCGTCAACGTGCAGGTCCGCGAAGTGGCGGACTGATCAGGCGATGACCCAGGGAGGCGAGAAGATGCACCAGACGGCCGCCAACACCGGCATCGAGCTGATCGACCACGACGAGTGCCTCGCGCTGCTGCGCGCCGACGAGATCGGTCGGCTGGCCGTCATCGACGGTGGCCGACCGGTGATCTTCCCGGTGAACTACGTGCTCGACGCCGAGGACATCGTCTTCCGCACCGCTCCCGGCACGAAGGTGGAGCAAGGGCCTCGAGCTCCGGCGTGCTTCGAGATCGACGGCTTCGACCGACCGCATCGTGCCGGGTGGAGCGTCGTCCTCACGGGTCGCCTCGAAGAGGTGACCGCCTACAACGGCTCCCTGTTCGCCCACGCTCGGGAGCTGCCCGTGCACCCGTGGGCTGACGGACCCAAGGACCACATCATGCGGCTCGTGCCGGCCACGATCACCGGTCGACGCATCCGAGGCAGCTGAGCATGGGTGACGGCGGCCGCGACACCGAGGAACGGGCGCGACGACAGCGCTACCAACACGTCAGGGCGGCAGGTCGTCGCCCGCTGGATGAGACGGCCCCGTGGAGCGCTCCCGGTTCGTCCGGTTGTGCTCCACGGGGCCGCTCGGCGCCGAATTGCGGACGCCCTCACGTGGGCGATGGGGGACTCGAACCCTCGACCTCCTGCGTGTCGAGCAGGCGCTCTAACCAGACTGAGCTAATCGCCCGTGAGGCGAGGACTGTAGCAGCGCGCCGTCAGCGCGCCGAAGCCAGCTACGCGGAGGTGTCGTTCGGCTCGTCGACCTCGAGCTCGTCGCGTTCAGCCATGCGGGAGCGCTCATCCTCGGACGCGTCTTCTACGAGCTGGTCGAGCTCGGCGCCGACCTCCTCCCGCAGCTGCGTCGGGTCCTTGGGGTCGGCGGGGTCGCGTGCATCGGTCATGGGCGACCCTTTCCCGGTCCCGCGTGCCTCGAAACGCCTCACGCCGCCCCGACGCGACTGGTGAGCTCGCCGATCGCCTCAACCGCCAGCGTGACCTCGTCGCCAGGCTGCAGCCACCCGAAGCGATCGCGTCCGTGCACCAGACCCAGCTCGAGAATGCAGCCAGTGCCGACCGTGCCCGAACCGATCACGTCGCCGGGCCGCAAACGCGTTGACCGAGAGGCATGGGCGAGGAGCGCCCCCCACCCGAAGTGCAGGTCCGCCAGCTCCCCTCGACTCCACTCCACGCCGTTGACCCAGGCGGTCATCGTCGCCCTCGGGGTCCCGTCGGGTCCCAGCAGCTCATCGGGCGTGACCAGCACAGGGCCGAGCGACGTGGCGAAGTCCTTCCCCTTGGCCGGTCCCAGGCCGAGCGCCATCTCCCGACGCTGCAGGTCGCGGGCGGACCAGTCGTTCATCACGGTGAAGCCCGCCACGACATGGAGCCAGTCGCGGGGATCGAGGTCCGCGCACTCCACCCCGATCACGGCCGCCACCTCGAGCTCGTAGTCGAGCTCGAGCGTGGCGGGTGGTCGGACCACCTCGTCAGGGCCGAGCACCGCCGCAGGGTTCGTGAAGTAGAAGACCGGCAGCTCGTACCAGTCGGGTTCCATCTCCAACCCGCGACTGCGGCGGGCGGTGGCCACGTGGGCCTCGAAGGCGTAGAAGTCGCGGATCGAGGGCGGCTCGGGCACCGGGCACAGGAGGGTGACGTCGTCGACCGGCTCCGGTTCGCCACCGTCGCGCGGGCCGAGGTCACGTGCCATGGCCAGCTCCAGCAGCAGGGCCTGCCCGTCGATCCCGACACCGGAGCCCAGCGAGGCGACCGCGTCGTCGAACACCACCCCGACGTGCACGTGGCCATCCCGCGCCGAGCGGTACCGGGCCAGCTTCACGCGTCAGGCCGCCACGACGTGGCGTACCCCTCCACGTCGAGGTCCTTGGCGGCTTCTCCCGGAAGCAGCGCGTGGCGGGCGTCGATCATCACGGCGACCTCATCGGCCATGCGGCGCTCTCCGGTGGGGTTGGCGGCCGCCGCCGCATCGCGCTCGCGCGCTCCGGGCTGGGGCCCGTGGTGGAGCCCGAAGGGGTGCCAGGTGAGCATGCCCTCAGCAATCCCAGCCCGGGAGAAGAACTCGCCGCGGTGGTAGAAGATCACCTCGTCGTAGTCGACGTTGCGATGGAAGAACGGCAGCCGCAGGGCCTCCGGGTCCTCCTCCAGCGGGCGGGGGGCGAAGGTGCACACCACGAAGCCGTCGGCGACGAAGGTGGTGTGAGCCGAAGGCGGCAGGTGGTAGCGGGCCGAGGTGACCGGCCGGATGTCGTCGACGTTGAGCCGCATCGGTGCCAGGTCGCCCTTCCACCCCACAACATCGCAGGGGTGGAACGGATACGTGAGGCGCGTGTCGTGGCCCCCGCGCTTCACCACCACCGTGAACTCCCCGGACTCCTCGATGGCCTCGGCTTCGGGCACCTCGATCACCGCGGGGTCGAACAACGCGTGGCGACCGAGCATCCCGCGATCGGGGAGGCGGAACTGCGACTCGAAGGCTTCCACCACGAGGAGCTCGGTCACCGCCGTCGGTTCGAGCCGGTAGGTGGTGCCCCTGGGGACGATGAGGTAGTCGCCCACACGGTAGGTGAGCGGGCCGTACTCGGTGCGGAGCACACCGGTGCCGGAGTGGACGAAGAACAGCTGGTCGCCGTCGGCGTCACGCAGGAACTCCGGGCGGCCCCCAACGCCAGCGCGGAGCCAGGCGATCGACGTCTGGGCGTTGCCGAGCACCAGCGTGGGCCACAGGTCGTCGTCGCCGGTCAGGCGACGGGTGTCGTAGGCGTGGTGCGCGGCTGGGCCCTCGACTGCCGACCAGTCGGTGGGTGCGTGCAAGCGGTACAGGTGGCTGGCGGCGCCGTAGAACCCGGAGCGCCCGTGCTCCTCCTCCACGGTTCCCGGAGGCAGCCCGACGTGGGCCTGGCGGCTCGTCACCCCTCGGACCCACTGCGGCAAACCGTCCATCGGCTCCCCCTCTGCTCGTGGCTACAGGTTGCCGCGCCGGGCCTGCGCTCGCTCGATGGACTCGAAGAGCGCCTTGAAGTTGCCCTCGCCGAAGCCTCGTGCGCCTTCGCGCTGGATGATCTCGAAGAACACCGTGGGCCGATCGGTGAGGGTCTCGGTGAAGATCTGCAGGAGGTGGCCCTCGTGGTCGCGGTCGACGAGGATCCCCAGCGGGGCCAACCTGTCCCACGGCAGGTCGACCCCCTCGAGGCGCTCGCGCGCCTCTCGGTAATACTCGGGCGGCACGTCCATGAAGCGCACCCCTCGGGCTCGCAGCGCCCGCACCGACGCGACGATGTCGTCGGTGTGCAGCGCGATGTGCTGCACACCCGGCGATCCGTAGAAGTCGAGGTACTCCTCGATCTGGCTCTTCCGGCGACCCTCGGCCGGCTCGTTGATCGGCAGCACGACCTTGTCGTGGTTCCACACCACGGTGGACATGAGGGCGGAGTACTCCGTGGAGATCTGGTCCTCGCTGAAGTGAGTGAGCTGGTCGAAGCCGAGCACCTGCTCGTAGTAGTCGACCCACTCGTCGAGGTGGCCGCGCTCCACGTTGGCGACGACGTGGTCGAGTCGCCGGATGCCCACGTCCGGTCCGATCGGGCGCACCAGGTCAGTCGGCGCGAACTGGGGTGCGAAGGGACCGTCATAGCCCGAGCGGTCGAGGAACGTGTGCACGGTCTCGCCGTAGGCGCGGATGGCAGCATGGCGGATCACACCGTGGTCGTCGGTGTCGATGGCGGGAGCGCGCTCAGAGCGAGCCCCGCGGGCCAGTGCCGACACATGGGCCGCCGAGGGGTCCTCGACCAGGAAGCAGATGTCGCGGATCCCGTCGCCGTGCTCGCGCACGTGCGCGGCGATCGGGCTGTCGGGGCCGAGGGCCCCGGACACCATGAAGCGCATCGTCCCCTGCTGGAGCAAGTAGCTCACGCGGTCGCGCCGGCCAGTCTCCGGTCCCGCGTACGCGATCACGTCGAAGCCGAAGGCCGACGTGAGGAACCCGGTGAAGGCACGAGCGTTGCCCACCCACCACTCGAGGTGATCGATGCCGCCGAGCGTCGGCGGCGACGCCAGGGGGGAGGCGGACGCCTCGGTGAGGGCGGTCATCGCTCCACCCCGGCCTCGTGATCGGCCCACAGGCCATCCCAGAACACGCGCACACCGTCGAGCATCCGCATGGCTCCCGCGAGGAACCGGTCCTCGTCGAACCAGGGTTGGGCGTAGGCCTCGAGCAGCTCGTCGGCGGTGTGGGCGGCGTGCTGGTCCTCGACCTTGTCGTGCCACGTCCAGAACGCGAGCGGCAGGTTCGAGCACTCTCGAGCTTTGAAGGCCTCGAGACCCGCGATGAGCTGCTTCCAGAAGCCGGACGCGGCCCAGTGCTCGACCGCATAGCTCGCCCCCTCGGCGGTCGCCGCGTCGTCGGAGCCGTAGACCTCCAGCAGCTCATCGCAGAAGAACAGCGTCGCCGCCGTGCCGTGGCGGCGCTTGCCGACGTCGTCGAAGCCCAGGTCGAGCGGCCTGGCAAAGCGCAGCAACCACTCGAAGTGGGCCGCACCGAAGCGGAACCGGCCACCGTCAATCGTGCCCTCGGTGGCGACGAGGTCGGGGTCGGCGTCTGGCGCTGCCGCGTTGTTCGTCGCGGCGGATCGGCCGGCCGAGTTGAACACGACGCCCAGCTCGTTGAGCAGGATCTCCTTGCCGGATCGGTAGGTGTCGAGGTCGGCTGCGTTGATCACCTTGCGCAGCTGCGCCTCCACGAAGAGGTGGCTGAAGACCGAGAACTGCACGGTCAGGTGGCGCAGCTCACCGCGGCCGGCCTCACCCCGCGCAAACCACTGCGTGTAGCGGTTGTCCGTGACCACAGCGTGGCGGGCGACGAGCTCGTCCACTCGGGCGCGGAAGGCGTCGATGGTGGGTTCGGTGCTGAGTGCCACGGTGTGGTTCCCCCTGAGATTGAGCGTCTTGCGTCCTCAAGCAGAGATGATCGTGAGCTTCAGGTCAAGTAATGACCAGTAGGCTGGTCATCCTGTGCAGGCATTGGTGGTACGTGCTAGACATCCTGCCCATGTTGCCTAGCGGGATCGACACGCTCGACGCCAAGCTCATCCAGGCCATGTGCGAGACGCCCCGAGCCGGCGTGATGGAGCTCGCCCG
Organism: Acidimicrobiales bacterium; assembly: GCA_046595835.1. Classification (GTDB taxonomy): domain Bacteria; phylum Actinomycetota; class Acidimicrobiia; order Acidimicrobiales; family VFJN01; genus VFJN01. The sequence goes on from JBKJSO010000198.1 coordinate 5,666, forward strand.
CCAGCTGAGCGTGGCGCGGGGAACGGTACAGGCCCGCCTCGACAAGCTCCAGAAGCGGGGGATCATCAGCGGCTTCGACCCCGACCTCGACCTGCAGGCCATGGGCTACGAGGTGCTCGCGTTCGTCACCCTGGAGATCGCCCAGGGCCGGCTGGAAGATGTCATCGATCACCTGCGCAGCATCCCTGAGGTGCTCGAGGCCCATGCCACCACCGGCCCCGGCGACCTGCACTGCCGCGTCGTGGCCCGCACCAACGCCCACCTGCAGTTCGTGCTCGGACGGGTGCTCGAGGTGCCGGGCATCGTTCGCACCACCACGCAGATCGCGCTCAGCGAGCAGGTTCGTCACCGCGTGCTGCCCCTGGTGTCGCAGGTGATCGACGAGGTCGACGACACCGCCGGCCGCCGCAAGGCTCCCACGCGCTGAGCCAGCCGCAAACGATCTGGGGGAACGGGCCGAGGCAGCCGTATCGTCGCCCGCATGGTCGACCCCGCCGCCGCGTCCGGCGCTGACAGCAACGCCGTTCCCCAGTCCCCCACCCCACCACTGCGACAGCTCTGGCGGCACGCACAACGCCACCGAGGCCGCGTGGTGTTCGCCAGTGTGTTCTCGGTGCTCAACAAGATCTGTGACGTGGCTCCTGAGATCCTCATCGGTGCTGCCGTCGACGTCGTGGCCAACAAGGGCCAGTCCTTCGTCGGGCGGTTGTTCGGTGTGGAGAACCGCTTTGACCAGCTCACGATCCTGGCCGCGGTCACCGTCGTGGTGTGGATCCTCGAGTCGATCACCGACTACATCGCGGACATCACCTGGCGGAACCTGGCCCAGACGATCGAGCACGAGACACGCATGGAGGCCTACGCCCACGTGCAGCACCTCGAGCTGGCCTACTTCGAGGATCGCTCCTCCGGTGGCCTCATGGCAGTCCTCAACGACGACGTCAACCAGCTCGAGCGCTTCCTCGACATGGGTGCCACCGAACTCATCCTCACGGTGGCCAATGTGGTGCTGGTGGGCCTCACCTTCGCCATCATCTCCCCGATCCTCGCCCTGCTCGCCTTCTTGCCGATCCCCGTGATCGTCATCGGATCCCTCCGCTACCAACGGACGCTCGAGAAGCGCTACGACGCTGTGCGGGCAGCCGCGGGCCGCATCGCTGACACCCTCACCAACAACCTCGGCGGGATCGCCACCATCAAGGCATTCAACGCCGAGGACCGCGAGGTCGAGCGCGTGGCCGTCGACAGCCGCGCCTACAGCGATGCCAACGCCGACGCCATCCGCTACTCGAGCGCGTTCATCCCGCTCATCCGCATGGCCATCCTGGCCGGGTTCACGATGACCCTCGTCGTCGGCGGTCGAGCCGTCCTGCACGGCACCCTCGAGCTCGGGCTCTTCTCCACGCTCGTGTACATGACGCAACGGTTGCTCTGGCCGCTCACCCGACTCGGCGAGACGTTCGACCTGTACCAGCGCGCCATGGCGTCGTGCCGGCGCATCTTCGGGCTGCTCGAGGTGACCCCCTCGATCCGCCCCGGCGGCCTCGAGCTCCCGACCCCCGTGACAGGAGCTGTCCGCTTCGACGGCGTGCACTTCGCCTACGGCGACGGCAGCGCCGGCGAGGTGCTCAAGGGACTCACGCTCGACATCCCAGCGGGTGAGACCCACGCCATCGTCGGCGCCACCGGGGCCGGCAAGAGCACGATCGTCAAGCTGCTGCTGCGGCTCTACGAGCCCACCGCCGGTCACATCACGGTGGACGGCATTGCCACTGACGCCCTCACGTGGCCATCGCTGCGCGGCGCGATGGGCTTCGTCAGCCAGGACGTCTTCCTCTTCCAGGGGACGGTGCGTGAGAACCTCACGTACGGACGCCCCGACGCCACCGACGACGACGCCGTGCGTGCGGCCACGCTCGCCGAGGCGCACACCTTCATCCAGGCGCTCCCCGACGGCTACGACACGATCGTCGGCGAACGAGGCCAGAAGCTCAGTGGTGGGCAGCGCCAGCGCCTCACGATCGCCCGGGCCATCCTGCGCGACCCGGCGATCCTCGTGCTCGACGAAGCCACGTCTGCGGTTGACAACGAGACCGAGGCAGCCATCCAACGATCGCTGGCCCGCGTATCAGCCAACCGCACCACGATCGTGATCGCCCACCGCCTGTCCACTGTGCGCCACGCCCATCGGATCCACGTGCTCGAGGCCGGCGAGGTGATCGAGGCCGGCACCCATGAGGAGCTCGTCGACGCCGGCGGCCTCTACGCCGCCCTGTGGCGGGTGCAGACCGGCGACGCCGCGCTCACCGGTACCGACTGAGTCACTCCGGCGCGAAGCCCTGACGCAGGGTGTTCTCGGTGCTGACCCTGGGATCGAGAAAGTGGTGGAGGTAGTCGGGGCCGCCTGCCTTGGACCCGAGACCACTCATCCCGTAGCCCCCGAAGGGCTGCCGGCCGACGACCGCACCGGTGATGTGGCGGTTGAGATACACGTTGCCGCCCCGCAGCTCCGCGGCTGCCCGGCGCAGGTGCACCGGCGACCGGGAGAACAGCCCGGCGGTGAGGGCGTAGTCGGTGCCGTTGGCGAGCTCGAGGGCGTGGTCGAAGTCCCGCGCCCGCAGCACCGCAAGCACGGGGCCGAAGATCTCCTCGGTGGCGACGGGCGCAGCCGGGTCGTCCGTGGCGACGATGGTGGGACCGACGAACCAGCCTGTGTCGGGCACGTCGTCGCGCTGGAGGAGCACCGTGCCCTGCTCGGGCGCCCGTTCCACGTAGCCGCGCACACGCACGTGGGCATCCGCATCGATGAGCGGGCCCACCTGCACCCCCGAGGTGGCGGGATGCCCGAGCAGGAGCTCGCGGGAGCACCCGACCAGACGCTTGACGACGCTGTCGTAGACGGCGTCGAGCACCACGAGGCGCGAGGCAGCCGAGCACTTCTGACCGGCGTAGCCGAAGGCGGAGTAGGCGGCCGCGGGCACGGCCTGATCGGGGTCGGCATCGGCATCGATGATCAGGGCGTTCTTGCCGCCGAGCTCGCAGACCACCTTCTTGATGTGGTGCTGACCTGGCTGCGGCGTGGCCGCCACTCGGTTGATCTCGAGGCCGACGGCCTTCGAGCCAGTGAACGCGATCACGGCGACGTCGGGGTGCGCCACCAGCCGGGCGCCCACCTCCTCACCCAGCCCCGGGAGCAGCTGGAACACGCCGGCCGGCGCGCCGGCGGCCAGCAGCGCCTCCGCCAGGCGGAAGGCCACCGCGGGGGTCTGCTCGGCCGGCTTGAGGATCACGGGGTTGCCGGCCGCCAGCGCCGCCACCGTCATCCCGCAGGGGATGGCCAGCGGGAAGTTCCAGGGTGAGATCACCGCGGTGACGCCCTTCCCCTGGTAGGTGAGCCGGTTCGCCTCGCCGGGCGGTGACTGCACCAGGTCGGCCGACGATCCCGACAGGGCCAGGATCTGGCGCCCGTAGTACTCGCAGAAGTCGATGGCCTCGCACACGTCGCCGTCGGCTTGGTCCCACGGCTTGCCCGCCTCGAAGCACTCAAGGGCGCCGATGGCATCGCGTCGCTCGCGCATCCACTGCGCCGCTCGGAACAGCAGGCCGGCCCGTTCCGCGACTGGCGTGGCGCGCCACGCGGGGGCGACGCGCACGGCCGCGGCGACCGCCGCATCCGCATCGCCGGCGCTGCACGACGCCGACGTGGCCACGACCGTCGCGAAGCGTGCTGGGTCGACGGAGGTGATCATGCGGTCGGTGCGGACGAGCTGTCCGTCGATGAGGGCGGGCACTGCGATGCCGTCCCACGCCGGGGGCACCGACGGGCGCAGGCCCGCGTTGGTGAGTTCCGACGCCACGATGTCGTTGCCGGCGTCGTCGATCGCCACCGCGAAGGCCGCCCGCGCCGACCCTCGCCGCCACTCGCGCGTGGGCTCCGGTTCGTAGGGCGTTGGCGCGAGGGGGTCGGTCTCGGCGACGAAGGGCGCATCGGTGGCCCCGGGCAGGTGGTCGACGTCCGGCGGCGCCACGAGGGTGTCGAGCGCTCGTCCCTCCGCGAAGCGATGACGCACAAAGCTCTCGTTGGAGGTGTTCTCAAGCAACCGACGCACCAGGTAGGCCATTCCGGGCACGAGCTCCCCCACCGGCCCGTACACGCGCAGGCGCAAGCCCAGGCGCTTGATCGCCGCGTGCACGGGTTCGGCCATGCCGTAGAGCAGCTGGATCTCGTAGGCGTGATCCGGCAGCCCCCGCTGGCGGCCGTAGCTCACGGCGTACGCGAGGGAGCGCAGGTTGTGCGAGCCGAAGGCGGCCCGCACCTCGCCGTGGTGGTCGTGGAGCAGCCGAGTGCAGCGCTCGTAGCTGGCGTCGGTCTCCTCCTTGCGCTCGAACACCGGCGGCTGCCAACCCGCGGCCCGAGCGTGGACCGTCTCGGCATCCCAGTAGGCCCCCTTGACCAGCCGCACGGTGATGGGTCGCGTCCGGCTGCCCGACCACGCGATGAGATCGGCGAGGTCGTCGCGGGCGTCGCGCAGAAAGGCCTGCACCACCACCCCGGCGTGCACCTCCGCGAACTCGTCCTCGCTCAGCATCTCCCGGAACAGCGTGAGGGTGATGCCCTTGGCGTCGTAGTGCTCCATGTCGAAGTGCACATGGGCGCCGCGGTCGCGGGCGTGCCGCAGGATCGGACGGATGCGCGCCTTGGCCGACTCCAAGCCCTCGGTGCGGCTGAGCGGCTCGTAGTGGATGGCCAGGGCGGTCGGCTTGATGCTGACGTTCACCCGCGGCAGTGCGCCGAGATCGTCTCGCTCGAGGTGGTCGTCCGGCGCCCAGCCAGGAGCGGCATCGCACAGCGCGTCGAGCAGCTCGAGCACGCGGGCCTGGTAGCGGTCGGCCTCGCTGGCCACCACCGTCTTCTCCCCGAGCAGGTCGACCGTGGCCGCGCTCCCGCTGCGCCACAGCCCGTGGAGCTCGGCCACGGCCTCGGCGGGGGTCTCCCCCACGATGAACTGCTGCGCCATCCGCGCGATGTTCTTGCGCGCCACGCGAGACTCGATGGCGGCCCCGAAGGGCACCCGATCGGCGAGATCGACTCCCAGGTCCAGCGCCTTGGGCACGTCAACGCCGTCGAAGTACTCGGCGAGGTGCCGCGCGATGTCGTCGTTGCCGTCGAGGGCTGGGAAGACGTCGACGAACCGGAAGAGCTGGGTCTTGAAGTCAGGCCGGGACATCGCCCAGTCCATCATCCGGTCGCTCCACCATGACATGCGGAACACGCGGGACCGCTCGCCATCGCCGAGCTCCGCGATGCGTCTGGCGAGCGCCTGTGTGTCGCGCTCGACAGCCGTGGCATCCATCGTGGGGACGGTACCCCTGGAATCACTCGACGGGGTGCGGGCTGATGCGCCCACCCCCCGTCGAGCGGTGCGTGCTACCTGACGGCGTCCTTGAAGGACTTGCCGACCTTCACCTTGGGCACGGTGGCCGCGGCGATCTGGATCTCTGCTCCCGTCGCGGGGTTGCGCCCGGTGCGAGCGGCGCGGTCAGCCCGCTCGAAGCTCAAGAAGCCGGGGAGCTGGACCTTGCCACCTCCCGCCACCGTGCTGGTGATCACATCTTCGATCGCACCAAGCACCGCACCGACAGTCGCTTGGGACTGTCCGGTCTTGTCGGCAACGGCGCTCACGAGCTCGGCCTTGTTCATCGGGGCCCTCCTCAAGGGTCAGATCAGGCGAAGGTCAC
>JBKJSO010000252.1:0-4932 GCA_046595835.1 Acidimicrobiales bacterium
CGTGCCGCCCTACCTCACCTTCTACCGACTCGACGCTGGCGGCACCCTCGTGGAGAAGGCCGAGATCGAGCTCCCCGACCCGGTGATGATGCACGACTTCGCCATCACCGAGCACCACGTCGTGTTCCTCGACGCACCCGCGATCTTCGATCTGCATGCCGCTCTCTCCGGCGGCGCACTCTTCGACTGGCGCCCCGAGCGGGGCACCCGGATCGGCGTGTTCAACCGCGCTGCGGGGCCGTCGTCCATCCGGTGGTTCGACACCGAGCCCGGCTACGTCTTCCACTTCCTCAACGCCTTTGAGGTGGACGACGAGATCCAGCTGGTCGGCTGTCGTCAGGATCGTCTGGAGATGGGGTTGACTGAGGCCGCCCGCACCGACCTCGTGCTCCCAACGCTCACTCGTTGGACGATCTCCCTCAGCACCGGCATCGTGAAGCAGGAGCAGCTCGATGACGTGATGGAGGACTTCCCCCGCATCAACGAGGCCCGCACTGGCCTGCGCAACGATGTCGGCTACCTCACCGGCTGGTCGAGCATGCCCGAGCACGGCGCCGGCACCTTCAACATGGTCAGCCGTGTCGACATGCGGACGGGCCAGCGCTCGTCGTTCGAGCACGGACCCGGCCGGACGTGCGGCGAGTCGATCTTCGCGCCCGACCCGAACGGCACGGCTGAGGACGACGGGTGGCTGCTCAGCTACGTGCACGACGCAGCCACCGACCGCAGCGACGTCGTGATCCTCGACGCCCGCGACCCCGCCGAGGGCCCGGTCGCGGTGGTGCACCTCCCTCGCCGTGCGCCCTTTGGCTTCCACGGCTCCTGGCTCCCCGTGTAGGGCCCCGACGGAGCGGCGACGATGACGGGACGACGGCGGTGCTGGCGGGACGGGGGATGATCGTGGTGCAAGGTACGAAGAAGCGGTTCACGGCGACGCTCGTCGTCATGGTCCTCATGGCCGTGCTTGCGGCGGCCTGTTCGCAGGCCACCACCCTTGAGGTGACCAAGGCACGGACTGGCGCCGTCACCGAAGATGTCGCGGGCGTTGGCCCGAGCGCGGCCGTCGACGGCTCCGGCCAGGTGAGCGCGGGGACCGGAGCCACGGGGTCAGCTCGACCCGGGACCACCGGCGCCAGCCATCCGTCCGGGAACGCTGCCGCGGACGCAGTCGTCGAAGGCCCCATCAAGATCGGCGTGATGTCCACGCTGTCGGGTGGCCAGAAGTTCGTGGGCGAGCCGCCCTACCGCGTCGCCCTCGCCTACGCCGAGCGTCTCAACGCCCGAGGCGGCGTCAACGGCCGGCGCTTCGAGGTGCTCGGCTACGACGTCTGCACCAACTGCCCCGATGAGGGTCTCGCCCAAGCCAAGCGCGCGGTCGAGAAGGACAAGGTCTTCGCGCTCGCCAACACCTTCGTGGTGAACGCGTCGCTCGACCAGGTGGTCCCGTACCTGAACCAACGCGGCGTGCCGATGGTCCAAGGCTCGAGCGGCACTCAATCCCGTAAGCCCGAGCTGTCGCCCTACAACTTCAGCGTCGGGCTGACCGTCCCCAACCGCGCCGCGATCGGCGCCGACTACGCCAAGGCCTATCTCGCCAAGAAGGGCCTCCCGCCCAAGGTGGCACTGCTGTACTTCACCGACGCGCTGACCTCGTACATCGCCGAGGAGCAGCGCGCCGCGCTGAAGCGGGTCGGGTTGCAGATCGTCGACGAGGAGGCCGTCTCGTACGACGCCACGATGACAAACCAGTCGAGCCAGGTCGTGAAGATGCGGGCGGCCGGGGCCGAGATGGTCATCGGCAGCCATGGGGTTCTGTGCGCGTTCAGCATGCAAGCCGCTGATCAGGCCAACTGGCAGGCCCCCTACCTCTGCACGATCATGTACGACCCCTTCACCACGACGATCGCAGGTCACTCCGCGCTGACCGACCGTGATGTGTTCGCCGACACCGAGGGATACGCCACGGCTGACATGCCGGGCCCGGGCATGGCCGACTACCTGTCGCTCATGCACGACTACTACCCCGATGGCGATGTTGGCCTCGTGACCCTCTACTCCTACCTCGGGATGCGGCTCATCGAGGAGGGGGTGCGCTCGATGGGCGCCAACGTCACCCCCTCTGGTCTCGCCCGCTTCCTGGAGAGCATCCACAACTATGACGCCGGCGGTCTGACGGCGCCGTTCACCCTCGGTCCTAAGGATCATGGAAGCATCACCGGCGCCCAGATCGTGAAGCTGAACCCCGATGGCACGTTCCAACGGATGACCTCGAATTGGGTCTACCCCTCCGCGATCCACAACCTCCCGGGACCGGTGCGATGAGCGCAGACCTGATCTGGCCGTTCCTGCTGATCGGCCTGGCGACGGGTGGTCTCTACGCCCTGCTCGGCTGCGGTCTCGTGCTTGCGTACCGAGCGAGCGGCTACCTGCACATCGCCCACGCTGGGGTGGCGATGGTGAGCGCGATCAGCTTCGTCCTGCTGGCCCGGAGCCTGCCGGTCGGGCTCGCGCTGATCGCTTCACTGACCATCGGCGGGTCGCTGGCGACCCTCCTCTACCGTTGGGTGTTCGTCCGGCTCGAGGAGGCCTCGCTCGCCGCCAAGGTCATCGTGTCGGTCGCCGCGGGTGTCGGTCTCCAGGCTGTCGGCGGCATCCTGCTCATCAACTTCGGCCTCTTCAAGGGCGGCCCCCGCGGATCCGGCGCCTTGTTCCCAGAGTCGACGCGCATCACGATCTTCGGAGCGTCGCTCACTGCACAGCAGCTGGCCCTGCCGATCGCGGCCCTCATCGTGTTCGTCGGGCTGCAGCTCGTCCTCCACCGCACCGATCTGGGCCTGGCCTTGCGGGCGAGCGCCCAGAACCCCTTGTCGGCCTCGCTGGCAGGGGTACCGTCACGCCGGGTCACCACGGCGGCGTGGGCAGCCACCGGAGTCCTGGCCGCCCTCGCCGGCGTGCTCTCCATCTCGGTCACGTCGTTCCTGATCCCCACCTACCTCTTCGCGCAGACCGTCCGCGCACTGGCGTCGTCGCTCACCGGGGCGTTCGTCGACCTCAGGCGCACCGTCATGGCGGCCTTCGTGCTCGGCATCCTCGAACAGGAGCTCGTCGGCTTCAGCCCACCGTGGAACGCGATGCGCGGCGCGCTGAGCTTCGCGCTCATCACCGCCGTCGCCATCTTCGGCCTGGGTCGCCAGCTCGAGCGCTCCGAGCGAGCTGGGGCGATGACGTGATTGACGGCTTGCTCCTTCGGATCCATCGGATCGGCGAGCGGCGGGTCCTTGGCGCCGTCGCACTGATCGGGCTCGGGTTGCTCCTCGCCTGGACGACGCTGGCGGGCAACTACGAGTCGTTCCAGCTGGCTCGCTTCTGCATCTTCACGATGCTGTTCCTCTCCCTCGTCGTGATCACGGGTCAAGCGGGGGTCATCTCGCTCCTCTCTGCCGCGTACTTCGGCGTGGGGGCCTTCGGGGCCGCCACCGCCATCACGCGCTATCACCTTCCCTTCGTCGCCGGCGTGCTCGTGGCCGGCTTGGTCGCCGCCATCGCGTGCGTGATCGTCGGGTTGCCCGTCCTGCGCCTGCCGGCTGCCGCATTCATCGTCATGACGCTTGGGTTCGTCGCGCTCATCGAGGAGGTCGTCTTCACGAGCGAGTGGTGCTGTGGCGGTGGTGCCGTCAGCGTGCAGGCGCCGCGTCCCTCCTTCGCTCGCACCGATCCGTCGTACCTGCTCATGTGCGCGGCCACGCTCGTCGCTGTGTTCGCCTTCACCGCCACCTGGCGACGGGGGCGAGTGGGCCGTGCTCTGATCGCCGGGCGCGACAACCCGCAGGCCGCCGAGGCGCTGGGGGTCAACGTCGTCAAGGCGCGGCTCGTCGCGTTCGCCATCTCTGGGTTCATCGCCGGCGTGGCCGGTGGACTCTTCGCCGGGCTGCTCGGTGGGGTGAGCTCGTTGTCGGGCGTGTTCGGGATCGATCGAGGCATCGAGTTCTTCGGGCTCACCATGCTCGGTGGCGTGACGTCCCTCGCCGGACCCGTCATCGCGGCCGGCTTTCGGGTGCTGCTGCAGCTCACCCCCATCGGCGACTGGGAGCACTTCGGCCTCCTGATGTTCGTCGTCGCAGGTCCTGGAACCGTCTGGGTGTACCTGCGCGCACCTGAGGGCATCGCTGGCATCGTCCGAGACTGGAAGGACCGCCGGATCAACGCCGGCGAGCGCGAGGCCCACCGTGAGGCAAGCTCCCCCAACCGGGGCGCCGCGGCACTGGCTGAATGGCCGGGTGGCGCCCACCTCGAGTGTCGCGGCATCACCTGCCACTTCGGTGGCATCACGGCACTCGACGACGTGGACCTCGAGGTGCAACCCGGCGAGGTGGTGGGTCTGCTCGGCACGAACGGCGCCGGCAAGTCGACCCTGATCAACGTCATCTCCGGCATCGCGCCCGTCGCGGGCGGCACGGTCCTCCTCGACGGTGACGATCTGCTCGCACGCCTCCCCTACGAGCGCGCCCGTCTCGGCGTCAGCCGCAGCTTCCAGCAGGCACAGCTGTTCCCATCGCTGACCGTGCTGGACAACCTGCTCGTCGCCAAGCACCCGTCGATGCGCCATGGCCTGCTCGCCGGCGGGCTGTCCCTGCCCCGGGCGCGCTCGGAGGAGTCGCACGCACGCGAGCAGATCGAAGCAGTGATGGACGTGGTCGACCTGAGTCCGTTTGCGGATGCCCGAGCCGATGAGCTCTCCTACGGCACGCTGCGCATGCTCCAGCTCGCCGCGATGCTTGCGCAGCGCCCCCGGCTGCTGCTGCTCGATGAGCCCGCCGCCGGGCTCGCCGAAGCGGAGGCGCGGGCGGTCGCGCCACTGCTCACGAAGATCGCCGGCGTCACCGGCGTGTCGATCGTGCTCGTCGAGCACGACGTGGCGCTGGTCAGCGCGGT
>JBKJSO010000371.1:0-6178 GCA_046595835.1 Acidimicrobiales bacterium
ATGTGCCCCATCGACGAATCGACGACGTAATCGGGGCCGAGGAACCCACCGATGGTGCGGGCCTTGGCGGGCGATTCGACGATGACGAGGTACTTGGGCATCGGCGCAACATTGACCCTACGTCGAGGGCGGTTGTCAAACGGCCGGGCGCAACCGCTCCCCTCGACCACCGCTCACGCGCCGCGATCGCCCCTCGTTCGGGCAGGCTTGGGCATGGACCTCGACGACGCACTCGCTCGTATTCGTGACCACCACAGTGCGGTGCTGGCAACTCAGCGGGCCAACGGCCGGCCGCAGCTGTCCAACGTCAGCTTCGCGCTTGGCGACGATGGTCTGATCCGCGTCTCGATCACCAGTGATCGTGCCAAGTACCGGAACCTTCTGCGCGCTCCCGTTGGGTCGCTGCACGTCAGCCGCAGCGACTTCTGGGCCTACGTCGTCGTCGAGGCAGACGCCGAGCTCACCCCCGTTGCGCAGACGCCCGACGACGCCACCGTCGACGAGCTCGTCGAGCTGTACCGCTCCGTGCAGGGCGAGCACGACGACTGGGCGGACTATCGCCGCGCCATGGTCGCCGACCACCGCGTCGTCCTGCGCCTGCGCCCCACCCACGCCTACGGGATGTGGCCCGCCGGCTGAGCCGCCCACCCCACCCCACTCACCCCACCGAGCCTGCGACACCAGATGCCCTCACCGGTGCCCGGTGTGGCAGGCTGGGTCGCCCACCCCCAACCCCAGCCTGCGATTGCGGCGACGGCACTAGCTGTACCCGGCCAGGCCGCCGCCGAGTGCCGAGGGTGTCGTCGATGAGCGCAGGGCGACGGCGGCGCGTACGGCCTCGACGATCTCGTGCGGGCGGTGCGCGTAGGTGTCCCACGTGAACCGCAGGACGACCCAGCCCTCGAGCACGATCCCGTTCTGACGCGGCCGATCGCGCTCGAACACGTCTCTTCGTTGGTGATCACCGCCGTCCAGCTCAATGGCGATCCGAAGCCACGGGTAGGCGAGGTCGATCTCGGCGAGATGCCGGCCCCGGGGCGTCCGCAGGACGTGGTGAATGACCGGTTCGGGCAACCCGTGCTCGAGCAGAAGTGCCAGCACCAGCAGCTCGAAGTCGGAGTCTGTGATCTCCTCACGATGCGCGTTGGCCGCGATCACCCTTCGAAGGCGTTGGACCCCCGGGCGACCGCGCCGAGCGTGCTTCGCCAGCACCGCGATCAGCTCGGACCAGGTCGTGAGCTGCTGACGTCGCGCCGACTCGATCGCCCGCCACAACCTGTCGTCTCCGAGCCGACGGGCGAGGTCGAGCAGCGTGCGGGAGGGATCGGTCACCGGGATGCCGGCTCGGAGCCGCCGACCACAGCGGTCGAGGTCGGTGCTCTCGTGCACACGCGCCGAGGTGCGACGGAAGCGCTGGCCGCGCGGCACCGTGATCTCGGGTGTGCCTCGGCCGAACCCCTCGAAGCCCCAGAGCGCGGCGGCGCAGCGATGCGACGCAACGGCATGAGGGCCCGCGGCCAGCACGAACCCGAGGACGCGGGACTCCCAGCTCAGCGGGGCACCCGCTATGTGGAAGACGTCGTGGTCGATGCGAGTCAGCTGACCGATCTCGACGCGATGCTGAAGCTGTCGTCGCGACACCTGGCGCTCGACTGCCTGGCCGCCGGTGAACACAGCGTGCTGACCGCGGGCCAGCTCGGCGATGGTCTGATCTGCGGACACTTCGAACCCCCCACACGATGACGGCGGCCAGGGGGAAGTGGCCTCAGCATCGTAAGCAGCCGTCCGCACCGCGGGAAGTAGGGATGTGCGGGATCCACCCGCCTGCGAAACATGCGACCAACCGGCCCGTTGGCGGGCACCGGGTGTCGCAGGCTCGAGAGGCGGCCGCACCGGCGCCGGACCTGCGACCGACCGGCCCGTTGGCGGGCACCGGGTGTCGCAGGCTCCGTCGGGGACGGGAGCGTCAGGTGGTCTTGAGGATGAGCACGTGGCAGGGGGAGTTGTGGGCGACGTCGTTGGGCACGCTCCCCAGCAGCAGCCGCTTCACGCCGCGCATGCCCCGATTGCCGACCACCACGAGGTCGGCGTCGACCTGCTTGACGATGGCCACGAGCGCCTTGGCCGGATCGCCCGACTCGTGATGGGTGGTGACGGCGATCCGCTGCCGGCGGGCGATCTCCGCCGCGTCGCGCAGGATGCCCTCGACCTGATCGGTGGAGCTCACCATCCACGGCTCCACACCGCTGCCTGCCCCTGACACTCGCAGGCTCGACTTGGCGTGGTAGCCGCTCACGATGTGGAGGTCGGCGCCGCACTGAGCACTCAGCTCCGCCGCCGTCTTGAGGGCCGCATTTGCCGTCTTGGAACCGTCGGTGCCCACCACGATGCGCTTGAACATGTCCGAACCCCCCGGGTTGTCCCGGGAAGTATCGCGCCACTCAGAGCGGTTTGCCCGGCTTGGCTCGCAATGGCGATTCAGCTCCGCTAGGTCACAGGGTCTGCAAGAGGATGGCGTCGCCCTGACCGCCGCCGCCGCAGAGGGCCGCTGCGCCGAGGCCGCCGCCGCGGCGGGCCAGCTCGAGCAGCAGCGTGAGCGCCACCCGGGTGCCCGACATGCCCACAGGGTGGCCGAGAGCGATGGCGCCACCGTTGACGTTGGTGATGTCGTCGGTGATGCCGAGGTCAGCCATGGAGGCAATGCCGACGGCGGCAAAGGCCTCGTTGAGCTCGAACAGCGAGATGTCGCCGACCTGCCTGCCCGCCCGATCGGCAGCGGCCTTGATGGCTCGAGCCGGCTGGGTGAGCAGCGACGGGTCGGGACCAGCGACCTGGCCGTAGCCGACGATCTCGCCGAGCGGCTGCGCGCCGAGGCGCTCCGCGACGGCCTTCGACGTGACGATCACGGCGGCGCCGCCGTCGGAGATCTGCGAGGCGTTGCCAGCGGTGATGTTGCCGGCCTTGTCGAAGGCGGGCCGCAACGATCCGAGGGACTCGACGGTGGTCTCAGCACGGACGCCCTCGTCGGTGTCGAAGATCACCGGGTCGCCCCTGCGCTGGGGGATCTCGACCTTGACGATCTCGTTGTCGAACAGGCCGTCCTTGGCGGCACGGGCCGCCCGCTCGTGCGACTTGGCGGCCAGCTCGTCCTGGGGCTGGCGGGCGATCCCCGCGGAGGCGGCGTACTTCTCGGTGCCGGCGCCCATGGCGACCTGGTCGAAGGCGCAGAACAGGCCGTCATACATCATCGAGTCGACGACCTTCTGGTCGCCGATGCGGTAGCCGGCGCGTGCCCCGGGGAGCAGGTAGGGCGCCTGGGTCATCGACTCCATGCCGCCTGCCACGACGATGTCCGCATCGCCGTCCTGGATCATCTTGTCGGCCAGGTAGATGGCGTTGAGGCCCGAGAGACAGACCTTGTTGATCGTGGTGGCGGGCACGGTCATCGGGATGCCCGCGTGCGCTGCTGCCTGGCGAGAGGCGATCTGGCCCGCTCCCGCTTGCAGCACCTGGCCCATGATGACGTAGTCGATCTGATCGCCGGTGAGGCCGGCACGCTCGAGGGCTGCCTTGATGGCCAGACCGCCGAGCTCGGCGGCGGAGAAGCCCGCCAGTGCGCCAGAGAGCTTGCCGATCGGCGTGCGTGCGCCGGCGAGGATGACGGATCCAGCCATGTGGGACTCCCCCAAGAGAGGTCGGGTTGTGGTCCCGTCAGCGTAGTGAGGGCTCGGCGAAACGAGCCAGACGAGCGAGCTACCGCTGCCCGAGGACAGGAAAGGCGTCGGTCACCGCGTGAGCGATGGCTGACTCGAGCAGACGGTCGAGCTCGGAGTCGTAGGAGCCCCCGTGTGCCGCGGCGGCCGACCCGGCGGCCCGGCTCAGCGCGTCGAGATCGATCACCTTGTCAGCACCTGCCTGACCGTGGGTTCGCGCTCCGGCGACGATCACCGCTGCTTTGGCCTCCGCTGCTAGGAGCAGCCGTCGGGCCTTCTGAATGAGCAGGTCGGCCTCTCGCTCGCGCTGGTGGGCGTAGTTGTCTGCCGCGGCCCGGGTGTGACCGGCCACCTGCTCGGCGTCACGCAGGAGCGCCAAGGCGCCGGCGACGGCACCGTCTGCAGGAACTTCGGGTGCGTTGCCAGGAACGTCGCGCATGCTGCTGCCTCCACGCCTCTGCACAAAAGAGAGGCGTCTGCTGTGCTGTGTGCTTCGCCGTGCCGACCAGCGGTTCCTGCCCCGAACCGGCTGGCAGCGCGATGGTAACGGTTGGCTCCCCGTCCGTCACCCCGCTACGGTTGACCGACCTGCAGCGGGCCAATGACGTCCCACCGCAGAGCTCTGGACCACTTGCCGATCCACCGCTCCACGGGAATGGACAACCGATGCCCCAGCAGTCCGCCCTTCGGGGCCTTCCTGACGACCGCCCCGGCCACGCCACAGCGGACTCGCACCGAGCGCCGGCCAAGCAGGGCTTGTACGACCCGCGCTTCGAGCACGATGCCTGCGGCGTGGCCTTCGTCGTAGACATGCACGGCCGGCGCACCCATCGCATGGTGGAGCTGGGACTGCAGTCGCTGTGCAACCTCGACCACCGTGGCGCCACCAACGCCGAGGCCAACGTCGGCGACGGCGCCGGGATCCTGATCCAGGTCCCCGACGCCTTCTTGCGAGCCGTCGTCGAGTTCGAGCTGCCCCCCGCCGGGCAGTACGCCACCGGCATCGGGTTCCTGTCCCGCGAGGACGACGCCCGCGCCGCCGCCATCGTCGGCCTGGAGAAGATCGCCGCCGCGGAGGGCCTCCGGGTGCTGGGCTGGCGCGAGGTCCCGGTCGACAACACCATGATCGGCCAACAGGCGCTCGACGCCGAACCGGCCTTCCAGCAGGTGTTCCTCACTGCAGCAGACGGTCAGCCGCCCCTCGTCGGCATCGAGCTCGACCGACGCTGCTTCGTCGTGCGCAAGCGCGCCGAGCACGAGCTGGCGGGCGGCCTGTACTTCCCGAGCCTCTCGGCTCGCACGCTCGTGTACAAGGGCATGCTCATCTCGCACCAGGTGGGGGACTTCTTCCTCGACCTGGCGGACGAGCGCGTCGAGTCGTGCCTCGCCCTCGTGCACTCGCGGTTCTCGACCAACACGTTCCCGTCCTGGCCGCTCGCCCACCCCTATCGCCTCGTCGCCCACAACGGCGAGATCAACACGGTCATGGGCAACGAGAACTGGATGCGGGCCCGAGAGGCCCTCTTGGAGAGCGACCACATCGAGGGCCTTGAGCGGGCGTTCCCGATCTGCACACCAGGGAGCTCCGACACAGCCCGCTTCGATGAGGTGCTGGAGCTCCTGCACCTGGGCGGCTACTCACTCCCCCATGCCGTGCTCATGATGATCCCGGAGGCCTGGGAGCACCACGAGTCGATGCCCGATTGGAAGCGGGACTTCTACCGATTCCACGCCAGCGTGATGGAACCGTGGGACGGGCCCGCATCGATCGCCTTCACCGATGGCACGGTCATCGGTGCTGTCCTCGACCGCAACGGGCTGCGGCCCTCCCGCTACTGGGTGACCGAGGATGGGCTCGTGGTGATGGCCTCCGAGGTGGGGGTGCTGCCGATCGACGTGTCCACCGTGGTCCAGAAGGGTCGCCTCCAGCCCGGGCGCATGTTCCTCGTCGACACCAACGCCGGGCGCATCGTCGGTGACGACGAGATCAAAGAGGCGCTGGCCGCCCAGCAGCCCTATGGCGAGTACCTGCATGCGGGTCTCGTGCACCTCGACGACCTCCCGGCGCGCGCCTTCCTCACGCCGCAGCACGCGTCGGTCGTGCAGCACCAACGGGTGTTCGGCTACACGTCCGAAGAGCTCAAGGTCCTGATCGCGCCGATGGCGCGCACGGGCGCCGAGCCCATCGGCTCGATGGGCACCGACACGCCGGTGGCCGTCCTCTCCGATCGCTCCCGCCTTCTCTTCGACTACTTCCAGCAGCTGTTCGCGCAGGTCACGAACCCACCGCTCGATGCGATCCGCGAGGAGCTGGTCACCTCCCTCGGCTCTGGGCTCGGGCCCGAGGGCAACCTGCTGCGTCCCGGGGCTGCGTCGTGCCGCCAGGTGGTGCTCCCGTACCCGATCATCACCAACGCCGAGCTGGCCAAGCTGCTGTACATCAACGACGACAACGACATGCCCGG
>JBKJSO010000459.1:0-6335 GCA_046595835.1 Acidimicrobiales bacterium
CAAGCGCGCCGGCACCATCGTGCTCCTCGACGACCTCGTGGCGGCGGTCGGCGCCGACGTCGCCCGCCTCACCTTCCTTCTCCAGTCGCTGGACACGCGTCAGACCATCGATCTCGACCTCATCACGACGCAGTCGAACGAGAACCCCGTCTTCTACGTTCAGTACGCCAACGCCCGGATCCACTCCATCGCTCGCAAGGTGGCCGAGGCCGGCCTCACGCGGGGGCCGCTGGCCGACGCCGACCTCGGGCTCCTAGTGCACGAGCGCGAGCTCGACGTGCTGCGCAAGCTCTCCGAGCTGCCCGAGGTCGTGGCGCTCGCATGCAACGATCGCGCCCCCCACAAGGTCACCACCTGGGTCCGTGAGCTGGCCGATCGCTTCCACGGCTTCTACCACGACTGCTACGTCATCGGGGATGTGCCGGCCGAGCTGACACAGGCGCGCCTGTGGCTCGTCGAGTCGGCCCGCATCGGCCTCGCCATCGGCCTCGACCTGCTCGGGGTGTCGGCCCCGGAGTCGATGTGACCAGCGCCGTTTCGCGTTCTCGGGCGATCCTTTGGGCGCAGCGCCCGAAAGATCGCCCGAGAACGAGTGGGGGCCAGTGGTGAGCGGGCCCGTCTCGCGGGGCCTGCTGCCGGACACTGCGGTCGTCGATGGCGACGGACGGCTGAGCGTCGGCGGGTGCGACCTGCTGGAGCTGGCCGAGCGGTTCGGCACCCCGTTGTTCGTGTACGACGAGGCACATCTGCGGGCCCGCTGCCGGGAGGCGGTGGCCGCGTTCGGTGACGGCGTGGCCTACGCGTCCAAGGCCTTTCTCTGCGTGGCCATGGCGCGGCTCGCCCATGAGGAGGGCATGTACCTCGACGTTGCCACCGGTGGCGAGCTGCACGTGGCGCTCACTGCGGGCGTACCTGCCGACCGGCTCGTGCTGCACGGCAACAACAAGTCCATCACGGAGCTGCGGGCGGCCCGCGCGGCTGGCGTAGGGCGGATCGTCGTCGACAGCTTTGATGAGATCGAGCGCCTCGCCGCGCTGCA
Source organism: Acidimicrobiales bacterium (assembly GCA_046595835.1). Lineage (GTDB taxonomy): Bacteria > Actinomycetota > Acidimicrobiia > Acidimicrobiales > VFJN01 > VFJN01. Next base: position 1,040 of record JBKJSO010000459.1, read on the forward strand.
CGCAGAGGACGGGCTCGTGCCCCAGGTGCTGATCCGGGCCACGCCCGGGGTGGAGGCCCACACGCACGAGTTCGTCCGCACCGGCCAGACCGACTCGAAGTTCGGCTTCGGTGTGGTGTCCGGCGACTTCGCGGCCGCCGTGGCCCGGGTGCGCGACTCACCCGCCATGGAGCTGGTCGGCGCCCACATGCACATCGGCAGCCAGGTCTTCGTGGCCGACTTCTTCCACCAAGCCGTGGAGGTGGTGGCGCCTTGGGTGCGTGAGCTCGGGCTGGCCGAGCTGTCGATCGGCGGAGGGCTCGGTGTGGCCTACGTCGAGGGCGAGCAGGCCCCCACCATCACCGAGTGGGGGGCGGCCGTGGTCGACGCCTGCCGTGACGCCGGCATCCAGGGAAGGGTGCTCGCCGAGCCGGGCCGGTCGATCGTGGCCCAGGCCGCGGTCACGCTCTACACGGTCGGCACCGTCAAGGACGTGCCCGGCATGCGCACCTATGTGTCGGTCGACGGTGGGATGTCCGATAACCCGCGTCCGGTGCTCTACGGCTCCGGCTACGAAGCAATGCTCGCTCGGGCCGCCGATGCCGATCGCCCCCGGCGCGTGACGATCGTCGGCAAGCACTGCGAGTCGGGCGACGTGCTCGTCCGCGAGGCCCAGGTGCCGGCCGACCTCGCGGTGGGCGATGTGCTGGTCACGCCGGTCACCGGCGCGTACGGCCACTCCATGGGCTCCAACTACAACAAGGTGCCGCGGCCGGCCGTGGTGTTCGTCGCCGGCGGCACCGCCCGCGAGGTTGTGCGCCGCGAGACGCTCGACGACCTCCTTCGCAACGACGTCCTGTGACTGCGGCCAACCACTGCTTCTGTGCGCACGGGGCCACGGGTGGCGGGGGAGCCGGCGCACAGAAACCGTGAGGTGGGACCGCCCCCCTACGATGGGCGCCGTGACGAGCGAGCAGAGCGGTGGTCCCGTGGTGCGAATCGGTGTGCTGGGGTGCGGCAACGTCGGCGCGCCTCTTGTCGAGCTGATCGCCACCCAAGGCGATGCCGTCGAGGCCCGCACCGGCCTGCACCTCGCGGTCACCCGCATCGCCGTGCGTGACGTGGCCAAGCCCCGGGCGGCCGCCATCGATCCAACGCTCCTCACCACCGACGCCGAGGGCGTGGTCAACGACCCCGAGATCGACATCGTGGTCGAGCTCATCGGCGGCATCGACCCGGCCCGCGACCTGATCCTCGGAGCGCTCAAGGCGGGCAAGCCGGTGATCACCGGCAACAAGGAGCTGCTGGCCAAGTGCGGCGCGGAGCTCTTCCAGGCTGCGGAGGGGGCCAGCGTCGACCTGCTCTTCGAGGCCGCCGTCGCAGGCGGCATCCCGATCGTGCGGCCGCTGCGTGAGTCGCTGGTGGGGGAGCGCATCACCCGGGTGATGGGCATCGTCAACGGCACCACCAACTACATCCTCACCCGCATGACCGAGGCGGGCGCGTCCTACGCCGATGCGCTGGCCGAAGCGCAGGCGCTCGGCTACGCCGAGGCCGACCCCACCGCTGACGTCGAGGGCTACGACGCGGGAGCCAAGGCCGCCATCATCGCCAGCATCGCCTTCGGTGCCGCCATCGTCGCCGACGACGTGCACCACGAGGGCATCACTGGCATCACCGAGATGGACATCGCCTTCGCGAAGCGAATGGGCTTCGTGATCAAGCTCCTCGCGGTGGCCGAGCAGGACGACGCCGGGGCGATCGGTGTGCGAGTCCACCCGGCCATGGTGCCCCTCGAGCATCCGCTGGCCGCGGTGCGGGAGAGCTTCAACGCGGTGTTCATCGAGGGCGCCTCCGTGGGCGACCTCATGTTCTACGGGCGCGGTGCCGGCGGTTCGCCCACCGCGAGCGCCATCCTGGGCGACGTCATCGACGCCGCACTGAACCGCCACAAGGGCTCGCACGCCTCGGTCGGCCAGCTCGCCACCGCGGTCCTCCGCCCGATCGACGAAGTCGAGTCGGCTTACTACCTCAACGTCGAGGTGCTCGACCGGCCCGGCGTGCTGGCGCAGGTGGCCGGCGTGTTCGGCGACCACGCGGTGTCGATCCGGTCCATGGAGCAGGAGGGCCTCGGCGACGAAGCCCGACTGATCTTCATCACGCACCGGGCCCGCGAGGCCGACATGCAGGCCACGCTCGCCGGGTTGCGCGCCCTCGAGGCGGTCGACCGGATCGGCTCGGTCCTGCGCGTCGTCAGCGACGAGGGCTAGGCGCGTGAAGTACGTCTCCACCCGGGGCGAGGCGCCGGTGCTCGGCTTCGGCGACACGCTGCTCACCGGACTGGCGTCCGACGGCGGGCTCTACGTGCCCGAGACGTGGCCGAAGCTCGTCGAGGGCTGGGACGTCTTGCGGCCGTACCACGAGGTCGCCGCCGAGGTCATGTGGCCCTACGTGGAGGGATCGATCGAGCGAGCCGATCTCGCCCGCATGGCGGAAGAGGCCTACGCCACCTTCGATCACCCCGACGTGTGCCCGGTGGTGGAGCTGGGCGACCTGCACCTGCTCGAGCTGTTCTGGGGACCGACCTTGGCCTTCAAGGACGTCGCCCTCCAGATCGTGGGGCGACTGTTCGACCACGAGCTCACCCGTCGCAGCGAGCGGGCCACCATTGTCGTGGCCACGTCGGGCGACACGGGCTCCGCCGCCATTGAGGCCTGCGTCGGACGCTCCACGCTCGACATCGTCGTGCTCCACCCCGCCGGCCGGGTGAGCGACGTCCAGCGCCGCCAGATGACCACCGTCGACGCCCCCAACGTGCACAACGTGGCGGTCGAGGGGACCTTCGACGACTGCCAGGATCTCGTGAAGGCCATGTTCGCCGACGTCGCCTTCCGCGACCGCGTGCGCCTGTCGGCGATGAACTCCATCAACTGGGCCCGCGTGATGGCGCAGGTCGTGTACTACGTCACCACGGCCGCCCGCCTCGGTCGCTGCAGCTACACGGTGCCGAGCGGCAACTTCGGCAACATCTTCGCCGGCTGGATCGCCGAGCGAATGGGCCTGCCGGTCGATCAGCTCGTGATCGGTTCCAACCGCAACGACATCCTCGCGAGGTGGGCGGCGTCGGGCTCGCTCGTGGCCGAGGAGGTCGTGCCCACGCTGAGCCCGTCGATGGACATCCAGGTGTCGTCGAACCACGAGCGCCTCCTCTTCGAGCTCCTCGGCCGAGACGGCGCCGGCACCGCCGAGCTGCTTGGCCGCTTCCGCGGCCTCGGCGCCGTGGAGGTGCCGCGCGACCTGCGCTTCGACGCCGCGAGCATCGATGACGCAGCCACCATCGACATCATCCGCGACGTCCACGCCCGCACCGGGATGCTCGTCGACCCGCACACAGCCGTCGGCATCGGAGCCGCCCGGGCGACGCGGCGCGATCCCGACGTGCCGATGGTGTGCCTTGCCACCGCCCACCCGGCCAAGTTCCCCGACGCCGTCGAGCAGGCCACGGGCATCCGGCCGTCGCTGCCCGATCGCCTCGGCGACCTCCTCGACCGCTCGGAGCGCTTCGACGTGCTCCCCGCCGACCTGGCGACGATCCAGGCCCACGTGGAGCGCTGCATCAGCGTCTGAGCGTGGCGTTGGGCAGGAGTGGTGGGTGGGCACGACGAAGTAGGGGCGACGCCGCTGATCTGAGGTATTGATGCAGAATGTCCGAATGAGCCATCGTCGCCGTCGGGTGCTCGGCACCCTCATCGCCCTGCTCGCCATCGCTCCGCTGGCTGTGCCCGCGGCCCAGGCCGGTTCGGGGTTCCGCCCCGCCATGCTGAACGTCACCGGCTGGACCCGCCTCGCCAGCCCGACCCTCGCAGGCACGAAGCTGGTGGGCGCCCCCTTGCCGAACGCCGGCGACGGCATCGGCCCGGGTTCGTACCTGCTCATCGATCAGACCGACGGCAACTCCTACATCTGCACCGCCAACTTCGTGTGGACCGATGGATCCAAGACCTACCTTGGTGCGGCCGGGCACTGCTTCCTTCAGGCGGGCGACGAGGTGGCTCCCCGAGCGACTCCCGGCTTCCGAGTGAAGGCGGTCTCGGTCTGCGTGTCGAGCTGTGCGTTCGGCGGACAGCTCGGATCGGTGGTCCGCGGGGACCTGCGGCCGCTGGGCCCGGTCGTCTTCGCCCGCCAGTCAGAGTCCGGCCAGGACGTCGGCAACGACTTCGGCCTCGTCGAGATCCCGTCCGCCCTGCTCGCCAGCGTTCGTCACAGCGTGCCGGTGTGGGGTGGCCCCACCGGCACCCCCGCAGCCCCTGGGCTGGGGCAGCGCCTGTGCCTGTATGGCAACGCGGGTGGTCTTGGTGAGGTCTTCGCGACGAAGGCCAGGGCCGGAGTTGCCGGTCAGGGCACACAGAGCGCTTGGTTTGCCAGCATCCCCTCTGCGCCGGGCGATTCGGGCGCCGCGGTTGTGAGCTGCCCCTCGCTCACGGGCACGACCGCAGCCGGCATCCTCACCCACCTGGCCACCAACGGCACGGGGTTCATCGCCGGAACGACGGTCGAGCGAGCGAGGACGATGGTCTACTCCGGAACGGGCAAGCTCATCAACGTCCTCAACGCGTAACCGCGGGCAGCTGCGGGCCCGCAACGGGTGCGAGGCACCCACGGCGGCTCTGCCAGACTCGGCCCCGTGAAGTACGTCGTGTGCGTGCCCGACGGGTGCGCTGATCAGCCCATCGCGTCGCTCGGCGGCCAGACGCCGCTCGAGGTGGCGTCGATGCCCAACCTGGCTCGTCTCGCTGCTCGTGCCGAGGTGGGTCGGGCCGCGGTGATCCCACCCGGCCTGCCACCGGGCAGCGACGTCGGCAACATGTCGATCCTCGGGTACGACCCGGTCCGCTTCCACACCGGGCGCGCGCCGATCGAGGCCGCCGCGCTCGGCCTGCGCCTGCGTCCCGATCAGGTGGCCTACCGCTGCAACCTCTCCACGGTGGGCCACGACGGCACGATGCTCGACTTCGCCGGCGGCCACCCCTCCACCGAGGAGGCCACCGCGGTCATCGAGGCGCTCGACGCCGAGCTCGGTCGCGGCGCCGGCGCCGACATCGAGTTCCACCCCGGGGTGCAGTACCGCCACATCCTCGTGGCCCCGGCCGACTGGGCCGACGCGTCGTGCACCCCGCCCCACGACCTGTCCGACAAGCCAGCGGTGTGGCCCACCGGCCCGGCCGCCGCCAAGCTCCAAGCGGTGATGGACGCCAGCCGTGACATCGTCGGCCCCTTCGGCCTCCAGGCCAACCAGGTGTGGCTGTGGGGCCAGGGC
>JBKJSO010000068.1:0-3922 GCA_046595835.1 Acidimicrobiales bacterium
TCGACCGCACCAGGCAAGGGGCTGGCTGTCCGTCCGGACGCCGGCCCCTCGTCGTCTCCTGGGTCGGACGGGCTGCCGCGACGGATCCGGGCGCCCCGCGGAGGGCGGCGGGCGAGCGGCCGTCAGCTGTCGGCGGGGGTGGCGGGAGCGTCGATCTCGGGGGCGATCGTCGCCGGTGCGGGGGTCGGATCGACGGCAGGCTCGGAGGCTGCGCCGTCTGCATCGGCCTCGACGGTGAGAGGTGGCGTGCCCCCCGTGTCGTCGCTGCCGTCCCCTTGAGTCTCGGTGGGGGTGTCGGCGCCGGTGCGGCCGTCGTCGCCGGTGGTGGTTCCGGACTCCGGACTGGCGGGCTCATCGTCGCCCGTGAGGGGCTCGGGGTGCGCGGCCGGTGCCGTGACGGGCACCTGGCCATCCCCATCGCCCGGGGCGACCTTCGGGTTGTCGGAAGGGAACAGGTGTGTGACCCGGTGCAGGGTCGAGCGCACCGCATCGGGGGCGGCGGCGTAGGAGACGGTGGGCACGGCCAGCACCGCGGCGAGCACCGCGATCACCGCGGGCCGCCGGAACCGGCGGGCGCGGGCCGAGGGTGACCCGGCGCCGATGCGAGTTGACGCCGCGGCCCACGCGACGGCGGGATCAGGGCTGGGAGCCTCCGTGAGGTGGGACAGCCGCGCGTGAAGACCCGTGAGCGCAACGATGTCGATTCCTGGGTGGCGGCGGGCCACCTCGTCGACCGCGAGATCACCGGCTTCCCATCGGGCGAGGTCGTGCGCGAGGCGGCCGTTCATCGGGGCCCCAGGATGCGCTCGAGGGCCCGCAGGGCCCGCCACTGCTGAGCGTTCACGGCGCCGGGCTTCTTGCCCAGGGCGGCGCCCACCTCGTCGTTCGTGAGCCCCATGAGGTACTTCAGCTCGATCACCTGCCGCTGCTCCTCGGGGAGCGCCTCGAGGGCGGCCGCGAGGGCGAGGAGGTCGTCACGATCAGCCCACGGGTCGACCACGCCTGTGTCGGGTTCGGCCTGGGGCTCGGAGCGCTGGTTCCGGCGGACCATGTCGATGGCGACGTTGCGGGTGATCCCGTAGAGCCACGAGGCGAAGGGCGCCCCCGTCCGGCGATAGCGGGGGAGCGCCACCCAGGCCCGCGCGAAGGTCTCGGCCGCGGCGTCCTCAGCGAGCGCATGGGGGAGTCGGGCGCGAGCGACACGGAAGACGGCGCCGTGATGGATGCGGAACAGCTCGGCGAAGGCGTCGCGGTCACCGTTGCGCGCTCGTTCGACAAGCTGCCGGCCCCCGTCCACGCTCTCCCTCGCTTGGGGCATCCGCCCATCTTCCCTCCTTAGATGCCTGTCCAATCGCACAGCGGCGCCCAGATGCACGGCCGGATCGGGCATCGTGGTCGAAAGGTCCGCGATTTTTGCTGTGCAATCGACATTTGAGCGTGCATTCGAGTTCGGTTCGGACGATGTAGTGGATGACGAACAGGCAAACCCGACCGCAAGGCGGGGGCGCAACGCCACGGGACCCCGCTCCGGAGGGTCAGCCGGGCTGCCGAACAACCAGGAGGAACTCCGTGTCACACGTACTTCGCACCAAGGCCGCCGTCGCCGTCGCAGCGCTCGTCGCTCTGCTCGGCTGGCTGGCGCTTGGCGCCACACCCAACCCGCTCAACATGCGCCAGACGAGCAGCAACCACAGCATCCAGGATCCGGCGCAGCAGGCCCCCGCCACGGATGCTTCCGAGGTCACAGACACGCCCGACACGCCCGAGGTCACCGATGCGCCGGAGACCCCCGAGGCTCCGGACGCACCCGAGGTGGATGACCAGGGCGACGACGACCAGGGTGAGAACGTCGACTCGCAGGGCGATGACGACCAGGGCGAGGTCGGCGAGGTCGATCAACCCGATGCGCAGGACGACCACACGGACAGCGGCGACACGGCCGACAGTGCCGACGCTCCTGAGACCGGGTCCGACTCGTCGGACTGAGCTCCGCACGTCGGTTCTGCTGACGCAGAGCTGACGATGTGATCGCTTCGTGGGGAGGTTGCCGCCCGCCCGGTGCCTCCCCACGAGCGCGTCTGGGCTGTGGGCGCGGCTGTGGTCATCCCGTGGACAACGCGTCGAACTCTGGGGAAAACGAAAAAGGTTGGGGGACAACCCTGTGGATCTCTGTCGCACCCCTTGACGCTGCGCGGACGGGGGTCCAAAGTCGCCGATACCGCAACGGAACGGAGCGGTGCGCTACCGGGGGATGACCTGAGGCTTCGGCCGACGGAGACCCGCCGGGGGTGGCACCAAGACCTCCAGAGCGGGAGGACGAGAGATGCACCGTCCGCTCGACAGGAGAGGCGAGAGCCCCTCAGGTGGAGCGGCCCGCCAGGTGGTGGAGGGGGAACCCCGAACGAACCAGCGGGAGGAGGCCAGCACGCTTCGGTGTGCCAGCCGACAACGGGCATCGCCCGCCAGAGCCTCGGCTCCGACGGGCGATGTGGGTGATCCGAACGAGGCTAAACCCTCGGGAAGATCGCTTGGTGGATCCTCGGCCGAATGGTGGCCCCGGCCGCCGATCGGCTTCGGCTGATCTGGCGCCGGGGTCACCCCCGTTTTCGGCCCACGTGACAGATCGGGGCTCAGTGGTCCCAGACGACGTCGCAGGCGTTCTGGTCGGCGCTGTGGCGGGCCACGCTGCACACGTAGGTGCCACGCACGAGCTGCCAGGCGCCCGCGACACGGACCTCGAGGCGCCGAAGAGGGATCCGGATCTCCACCGGTGCCGTGGCCCCGGCGGGGACCTCGACGCGCGCGAAGCCCACGAGCCGGCGGGACGGTCGAGAGGCGTCGGCGGGACGGCCGCCGTACACCTGCACCACATCGGTGCCGTCCCGCAGGCCGGTGTTGGTGAGCGTGGCCCGCACCACCAGGTCGTCGCCATCTCGGTCGAGCGTGGCGGACCCGAGCGCCCACGACGTGTAGGACAGGCCGAATCCGAACGGGTGCGCCGGCTCGCAGTGGTCGCGGGCGAGTCGCCAGTAGCCGTGCCAGCCGTCGTAGGCGACCGCATCGGCGTCGATGTCGAACGGCGGCAGGTGGCTGGCATCGGTGGGGACGCTGAAGGGGAGCCGACCGGAGGCATCGACGTGGCCGAGCAGGACATCGGCCAGGCCATGGCCACCCTCCATGCCCGAGTACCAGAGCTGCACGATCGCGGGCACCTCGTGACGCCACGCCTCCATCACCACGGCGCTGCCAGCGACGACCGCCACGACGGTCCGGGGCTGGGCCGCAGCCACGGCGACGATGAGCGCCTCGTCGGGCGCATGCAGGGCGAGCGAGGTTCGGTCGCCCCCCGTGGAGAAGCCTCCGGTGGTGTGAGGTGACACCGCGCCCGCCGGCGGTTCGGGCCCGGGGTCGGCGGCGACGGCCTCGGTGAAGGTCGCGGCGAGGGCGGGATCGTCGGCGGGTGGGAGGAGGGGGCGCAGGTGCCTCGTGCCGGCGTCGCCGATGTACTCGCCCTCGTCGTCCTTCGTGTAGCCGACCACCAGCATCGCGACGTCGGCGCTGGCGGCCACCTCGCACGCCACGGTGGGGTCGGTGCCGTCGTCGTAGACCACCTCCGCGTGGGGCAGCGCCGCCCGCAACCCCGCCAGCGCCGTGACCACGGCGGGCGCGTACACGTCGCTGGACCCCCCGTCGCCCAGGTTGCGGGCATCGGCGAGCCGCCCGATCACCGCGACGCGCCGCAGCGCTCGGGGGTCGAGCGGGAGCACGGGCGCGCCGCCGACGCTCGCGAGGCGGCCGCCAAGTCGATCGTGCTGCTCCGCAACGAGAGCGTCGGCGGCGCGCCCGTGCTCCCGCTCGACCCCGGAGCGCTGCGGCGCGTCGCGGTGATCGGGCGGCTCGCCGATGCCCGCAACCTGGGCGA
>JBKJSO010000171.1:0-4264 GCA_046595835.1 Acidimicrobiales bacterium
CGACGGCACGAGCGGCCACGCCGGAGGCCGACGCCAACGCGACGAGGTCGAGCCCGTGCGGGGGGCCGTAGAGCTGCTCGAAGCGCGTGCTCTCGAGGACCGATGCCTGGGGGAGGAACGAAAAGATGCCACCGCCGTCGTTGTCGACGACCACGATCGTCAGGTCGATGCCGCGAGCAGCCAGCCCCACGAACGCGTTCGAGTCGTGCAGGAGGGCGACATCGCCGATGAGCACGGCCGTGGCTGTGCCGGTCCCCCGGGCGGCGAGCGCGACGCCGATGGCAGTCGACACCACCCCGTCGATCCCGTTCGCGCCGCGGTTGGCGTGGACGGTCAGGGGGCCTGACGGTCGTACGTACCACTCGAGATCTCGGATCGGCATCGAGGACGACACCACGAGCCTGGCCCCCGCCGGCAGCGCCGCCACCAGCGCCCGAGCGACACCTGGCTCGGTGGGCCCCGCCTCTGCATCGAGCAGGCTGTCGACGGCTGTCTGGGCCGTCGCGCCGGCGCGTTGCCAGGTGCGCAGCCACTCGCCACCGTCGGTGGGAGCGACGTCGGCCAGCTCGTCCGACCACGCAGCCAGCAGGTGTGCCGCATCGCCGCCGAGCACGACCGATGCGGTGCCGTGCGGATCGCTCCAGGACTCGGGTCCGGCCACCACGATCTCCGCCGCCCCGGTGCTGGCGACCCACTCGCCCACGACCCGAGAGGCCAGCGGTCCGCCCAGCCTCAGGACGACATCGGGGCGCAGGTCATCACAGTCCGCCCGGCGCAGGATGGCGTCGGCGGCGGGGATCGTGGCCCCCGGCACGTCCCACACCGGGGCCTGGGGCGCCGCGAGCACCGGCCACCCGAGCGCGGTGGCGATCACGTTGAGCATCTCGCCGTTCCCTGAGCCGGGGCCCGCCACGATGAGCCCGCGGTGGCCGGCGAAGTCCTCCGCCACGCTGATGACCGGGTCGATCGGCGCCTGGACCGGCGGGCGCCAGCTCCAGCCGGCGCCCTCGACCGAGCGCGACGCCGGAAGGTCGACGACCGCGCCCAGCAGCGGCTCCCGGAAGGCCAGGTTGAGGTGCACCGGACCTTGCCGAGGACCCGTGGCCTCTGCGTAGGCGCGTGCTGCCAGTGGCCGCCAGCGGGTTCGGGCCGCGTCGTCAGCCACGCCCGGCGCGTGGAACCAGCGCACGGTGCGCCCGAAGCAGTGCGTCTGATCGATGGCCTGCGGCGCGCCGACGTCGACCAGCTCCGGCGGCCGATCCGCGGTGCACACGAGCAGCGGCACCCCGGCGAGGTCGGCCTCGACGACGGCCGGGTGCAGCTCGACGGCCGCCGTGCCGCTGGTCGTGAGCACCACGGTGGGCTCCCATGCCGCGAGGGCCAGCCCAATCGCCATGAAGCCCGCACTGCGCTCGTCATGGTGAACGTGCACGCGGATCCGGCCATCTGCGGCGAGCGCGAGCGCCATAGGCGTGGAGCGCGACCCGGGTGCGATCACCGCGTGCTCCACCCCGCAACGCGCCCACTCGTCGACGAGCGTGGCGCAGAACGTGGCCTGGGTGTCTTGGGGTCGAGGCGCCATCGGGTGCACATCCGAGCACACGAGGCCGTGGTCGCGCTCATCAGCACGGGCGGCGTCTGCCAGGATCCGGGCCATGTTCCTCCACGCCGAACGGGATGGTGACGGGCTGCCCATCGTGCTGGTCCACGGCTTCACCCAGACGGCGCGCTGCTGGGGACCGGAGGCCGCCGACCTGGCCCGCGACCACGAGGTGATCCGGGTGGATGCGCCAGGCCACGGCGGCTCGGCCGACATCCTTGCGGGGCTGCGCACTGGTGGGCGGCTCATCGCGGATCAAGGTGGCGAGGCCACATACCTCGGCTACTCCATGGGCGCGCGCTTCTGCCTCCACCTGGCCTTGTCGAACCCGGACCTGGTGCGCGGTCTGGTGCTGATCGGTGGCACCGCGGGCATCGAGGACCCCGATGAGCGCGCTGCCCGTCGGGTGCAGGATCTCCACACTGCAGCCCGCATCGAACGGGAGGGTCTCGATGCATTCCTCGACGCCTGGCTCCGCCAGCCCCTCTTCGCCCGACTGCCTGCGGACCGCTCGTTCCGAGCCGAGCGCCGCGCCAACACGATCGCCGGGCTGATGTCGAGCCTCGAGCAGGCTGGCACCGGCTCGCAGGACCCCTCATGGCACAAGCTCCACCGCCTCACGATGCCCGTGCTCGTGGTGGCTGGTGCCCTCGACGACAAGTTCAGCACCTTGGCCCATCGGCTGGCGGAGACGATCGGGGACAACGCCACCGTCGCGCTCGTGTCCGACGCCGGTCACGCCGCCCACCTCGAGCAGCCCGACGCGTTCCTCGCTGTCCTCCGCCCCTGGCTCACCGCCCACGACCTGTAGCCCGCGTCGCGCACAGGCTCGAGGGCTACGGCGCGCCGAGCCAGATGCCGGCTGCGAACAACACGCCGGTGACGAGCTGCACACGAGCCGTGCCGCCCAGGACCGCGATGAGCTGCGAGCCACGGGCGCCCTCGAGCACGCGCAGGACGGGAGTGCGGGCCACGACGACGCCCACCAGCGCCACTGCGGCCGGCGCTCGATCGAAGCCGCCCGCCACGACGGGCACCGTTACGAAGGCCGCCACCAACATGGCCACGTACAGGGCCCGCGTGCGGCCGTCGCCCAGCCGAACCGCGAGCGTGCGCTTGCCGGAAATGGTGTCGCCGGGGATGTCGCGCAGGTTGTTGATCACGAGGAGCGCGGTCGCCAGCAGGCCGACTGCCACCGCGGTCACTGCGGACAGCGCGGTCACGGACTCCGTCTGCACGTAGGTCGAACCCACCGTGGCAACGAGGCCGAAGAACACGAACACGAACAGCTCGCCGAAGCCGTAGTACCCGTAGGGGTGCGATCCGCCGGTGTAGAACCACCCGGCTGCGATGGCGGCGACGCCCACCACGACCAGCTCCGGTCCCACCGCCACGGCCAGCGCCAGACCCGCTAGCGCGGCGACCGCGAACGAGCCGATGGCGGCCCGCTTGACGGCCTGGGCGGGCTGCAGGCCCCATCCAACCAGCCGCACCGGGCCCACCCGCAGCCCCGGGTCGTCCGTGCCGCGCACGCCATCGCTGTAGTCGTTGGCGAAGTTGGTGCCGATCTGGAGGGCGAGGGCGACGACACCGGCAGCCAGCGCGCGCCAGGCGATCACGTCCGCCACGCCCGTTGCGCACGCCGTGCCGACCAGCACGGGCACGACCGCCGCGGGCAGGGTGCGTGGCCGCGCGCCGGCCACCCACGAGCGCCACCCACTCGGCGGCACGGCTGGGACTGAGCGATCGGGATCCGGAGCTGGGGTCATGGCGGCGCAGAGTCTCCCCCGAGGCCCTCGTAGGGTGCCACCGTGGCCAACCGACTGGTGACGCTCGAGGCAGATGATCCGCACTTCGTCGACCGCCTCCAGCGCGCCTGGGACGACGGCGACGCGGTGCTCCCCCTCGATCCCCGCCTCCCTGCGCCCGCCCGGGCGGCCGTGCTCACGGCCGCCCGGCTCGACGAACCGGTGGAGCCCGGCGACGCCCTGGTGGTCGTGTCGAGCGGCACCACCGGGGATCCGAAGGCAGCGGTGCTCACCCAGGAGGCCGTGACCGCGTCGGCCTTGGCTACGAGCCACCGCCTCGGCGTCGACCCCGACCGCGATCGCTGGCTCGCCTGCCTCCCCCTCTCCCACGTGGGCGGGCTGTCGGTGGTGACACGGGCTCTGCGCACCGGCACCGCGCTCACGGTGCATCCCGGCTTCGATGCCGACGCGGTGACCGACGCCGCGCAGGCCGGCTGCACCCTGACGGCCCTCGTGCCCACCACCCTCGCCCGCATCGACCCCTCACGCTTTCGCGCCATCCTGCTCGGCGGCCAAGCGCCCCCGCTCGATCGACCCGGCCACGTGATCGCCACCTACGGGATGACGGAGACCGGCAGCGGCGTCGTCTACGAGGGCCGCCCGCTCCCCGGCGTTGAGTTGCGCACCGACGCCGACAGCCAGATTCACGTCCGCGGCCCGATGCTGCTCCGGGCCTACCGGACCGACGAGCCCGAGGGCATCGACCCCACCGAGGGTGACGGCTGGTTCCCGACCGGGGACCTCGGTGAGCTGGCCGATGACGGCAACCTCACCGTGTTCGGACGTGGGGGCGAGCTGATCATCGCCGGCGGCGAGAACGTGTGGCCCGTGACGGTCGAGCGGGCCCTCGCCGACC
>JBKJSO010000021.1:0-6942 GCA_046595835.1 Acidimicrobiales bacterium
CTCTGGACGACCGGCGCCGTGTTCGACTCGTCGTGGAAGAGCGGCAAGCCAGCCAGCTTCCCGATTGGCACCGGCGGAGTGATCGCGGGCTGGGACAAGGGCCTCGTCGGCAAGCGGATCGGCTCTCAAGTCCTCCTGGTGGTCCCGCCCGCTGACGGCTACCCACAGGGCAGCGGGTCGATCCCGGCAGGCGCCACGCTGGTGTTCGTCGTGGACATCCTCGACGCCCACGCCTGACCCAACCGCAGGGGCACAGCAGGGGCTAGCGCAGGGCTCGTCGTGCGGCCTTGTCGCGTCGCATGTCGGCATCGCCTCGGGCCAGCATGTTGCGCACCGCATCTGGCGTGCTCGCCGTCGCCACCCCCACGCTCACCCCCACCTCGAAGCGACCGCGCGCGTCCACGATCGTCTCGGCGATGCGGTCCCGAAGCCGACGAACGAGGTGGTTGGCCTGGTCCCGGTCGGCCTGGGCCAAGATCACGAACTCATCGCCACCGATCCGGGCGATGGTGTCGGCGCTGCGCACCACGGTTCGAAGGCGTTCGCTGACGATGCGCAGCACGACATCTCCGGCGTCGTGGCCCCAGTCGTCGTTGATCGCCTTGAACCGATCGAGGTCGCAGTAGAGCAGCGCCCAACCCAGCAACGCCGTGGCCTCCGCGGCCACGATCGCCCCGTCGAGCACCCGCCGGTTGGACAACCCGGTGAGCGGGTCCGTGGCAGCGGCGTCGACGAGGTCGCTGAAGGTCGCTTGGTTCGACAGCACGAGCACCAGCAGGGAGACGAGTCGCTCGACCGTCTCCAGCCCCCAGGGTGTGAGCTCTGGCTGGTCGACCACCAGCCAGCCGAACAAGGTCCCGATCGATGAGGTGATGGAGCTGACGGTGGCATCGGCGCGTTCAGAGGCCAGATCATCGAGCAGGGTGGCGGGTGCACCCTGCGAGGCGTACGTGGCACCGCCCAGGGTGGGGTGGAGCACGATGCCGACGCTCATCTGAAGCTGCGACGAGGCGAGCTGCAGGAAGCGCTGCAGGGCCCCAGCGAGGTCTCGCTCCATGACGGAGGTGAGCACGTCTTCGAGGCGGGCGCGCTCGCTCACGTCGAGGAAGACGAGCATCAGCTCCGCGCGACCGTCCTCGTTGATGGCACGCCCGCCGAACTCGAAGTCCCGCGGCCTCCCGTCGCCGCACACGAGCCGCACTCGCACCCCGAGCTGCCAGCCGGGCGCCTCCTCCGTGGAGCCAGCCAGACCATCCGTGGAGCCGGCCAGCACATCGCTGATCGCGTCGAGCACCTCCGGGCTCTGCGACGGGTCCAGGAAGTCGGCCGACCGCCGACCGATCAAGCTCGCCGCGTCGTAGCGCAGCGCCGCAGCCCCTGCGTTGCTGATCCAGGCCACGCGCAAGCGCTCGTCGAGGAGCATCAAGCCGTACTGGCTCGACTCCAGGAGCGCATGCAGGAGGCGCTCTCGCGCGCTCCCACCCTGCTCATCGCTCGAAGGCATGGTCACGCTGCGAGCCTAGGCCTGGGTCGGCGCGGCTCCGGCCGGGCCTCGACCGATGGCACACCCCCCGGGTGGGCGTCGCCGCAGTCGCCCCAATGCCGGTCTGTCCCTCGTCGGCAGTGGGGTCAGGCCGGGTCGCTGAGGCCCAGGGTGCGCACCGTGGGCGACAGCGGGACGTCGCCCGACTCGGGGCGGGTGCCGAGCACGCGGTCGCCGATGTTGGTGGTGACACCGAACCAGTAGTGCTCGTTGCGGTAGTGGTGGAGCCGGTGGTTTCGGGAGAGCTCGCGGAACCACGCCGTCTTCGGTCGGTAGGGGGCGTGGATCAAGTAGTGCGTCCACTCGTAGTAGGTGAGCATCCCGAACCCGCAGGCGAGCGCCATCGCGGCCTGCGGCGCATCCAACCGCCAGATGGCGAGCGCAGACGCGATCGGCGCGGCCGGGAACAGGGCCTGAAAGGGCACCATCACGATCCGCAGGTCCCTGGGGTTGCGGTGGTGGCGGCGGTGCTTGCGGGCGGTCACCGGATCGATCGTGAAGCGGCCGATGTTGGTGGGACGGCGGTGCAAGACATGCACATGGATGAGCCACTCCACGAACGGTTCGGCGGCCACAATGATCAGCGGGATGAGGATGTCCCACCGCCCCCAACGTCCGAGCCAGACCCTGGTCGCCGCCGCCGTCAGCGCAGCGCCGCCGATGATCAGCGGTGAGGGCTTGCGCACGAAGAAGGCGATCAGCTCGCCGAGCGTCGCCCCGGCCTGCGGTTGGTCCGCAGGGATCGGGGCGACGTCGGTCTCCTGGCCGTCGAGCAGGGTGTCGGCCCCGCGCACCTTTCGGGGTCGTTCGTCCACTTCGCTCATGGGACGACGGTAGCCAGCACCCTCGTCGGGCAGCGAGCCGGAGCCGTCGGTGAGCAGCCGAGCCTGAGATGCAGTGCAGCGCGGCCACGTCGCTGACCGCGATCTGCCCGTGCGCTCCCACACACTCGAAGGTGGTGCCTCCACCATTGCCCCCTCGACAGGAGCCCGGTTCACTGAGCAGATGGGGCCGATCTGGTACCGCCTTCGATGCCATTTGCGCGTCCGCTGGCCGAGGGCCGTCACCCTTGCTGGCGTCGTCGCCGTGGCGGGTGGCCTTGTGCTGATGCTGACCGCCGGCGCGTTCCGGACGATCAGCGCCCCCGATCGGTACAGCGCGCAGCAGGGAACGGTCTACGACGCCTCCCTCGAGCAGCAGGGCGGACGACCCCGCACCGCTGAGGTCAGTGCGCTCCCGGCCGTCGCCGGAGTGCATACGGCGACGTTCGTGTTCGGCGGACTGGTCGCCAGCGGCGGGAAGGACCCTGTCGAAGCGATCATCTTCGCCGGCACCCATGTGGCCTTGGGCACACGGGTGGCGGACGGCCGGGAGCCGGACCCCTCGCTGCCCGGCGAGTTCGTGGCTACTCGGTCGTGGACGTCGCTGACGGACGCGGGACTGGGTGATCAGTTCACGTTGCGCACGATCACGCAGGAGCAGGCGGACGCGCGGGGCTTCGACGTCGCCGAGCCCGAAGGACCGACGCTGCCGGCAACGCTCGTCGGTGTGATCGACGGGCCAACCGAGCTCCAGGACGGGACGCCCCTTGCCCTGTTCCCCGCTGCCCTCCTCGAGATCGGCGACGTGGGCGTCTCGGCCACCGTCGGGGTGGTGTCGCTGGAGCCGGGCGCAACGATCAACGACCTCCGATCCCAGCTCGACGCCCTGCCCAATGGCGACGTGTTCGGCCTCGACACCGCAGAGTGGGTCCCTGCCGAGGTCCGAGCAGCGGCCAGCGCCCAGGGCCAGGGGTTCGCCGTGGTCGCCGCCATCGCGGCCATCGCCACGATCGCTGTCACGGGTCAGCTCTTGAGCCGGCGGGTTCGCGTACCCGCGGCGGATCGGCTGGCCATGAGCACGATCGGCATGACACGGGGGCAGCTGGTCGCCGATGCGATGTGGAGCACCGCCGTGCCCATCGTGGCAGGCTCGGTCGGCGCGGCGGCGCTCGCGTTCGCCGCCTCCGGCATCTTCCCCGTGGGGTTCGTCCAGCGCATCGAGGCAAGTCCGGGTCTCCTCTTCGAGCCGCTGGTGCACGGCCTCGGCGCGTTGCTGCTCGCCCTCGTGCTCCTGACGTGGGTGCGCGTCGCCCTTCTGCTCGGTGGGCGAGATGGTCAGGACCAGCATCTCCCCGGCGTGGCAGAGCGGCTTGCCAGCCGATTTCGCCCCGGGCCGGCGGCGACGGGAATGCGCTTCGCGCTCACGCGCCACCCCCGCGACCCGGGCTCGGCACGGGCGCCGATCATCGGGCTGGTACTTGTGCTCAGCGCCCTGGTCGCTGCCCTCACCTTCGGCGCCAGCCTCGCCCGGTTCATCGATGAGCCCGCCCGCTACGGGTCCAACTTCGACCTGGGCATCGGGGCGGGAGGCGACGAGGTGCCCAAGGACGTCCGCACCCTGCTGGAGCACGATCCTGACGTGGCCGCCCTGACCCTCTACGGCACGGTCCTGGCCAGCGTCGGCACGATCTCGCTGGATGTCACCGGGATGCAGCCCGTGCGGGGAGCGCTGCGGCCGGACCTCCTCTCCGGGGTGCTTCCCCGACGCGCCGACGAGATCGTCCTCGGACGTGTCGCCGCGCGCCAGCTTGGGGTGGACGTGGGTGACGACCTCGTGGTCGCCGGCGCCGCAGCCCCGGTCACCTTCCAGGTCACCGGCCTCGCCGTGATCCCGAGCATCGAAGGGGGGGACGGCATCGGGGAAGGCGGCGTCGTCACCGTTGCCGGCCTTCGCCGGATCGATCCCGGGGCCACGTTGGGCACAGCCGCTGTCGGGCTCCGGCCGGGGGCAAGGCCGGATGTGGCACGGCGACTGGCCGCGGCGATCCAGATGGGAGCGGGCCCCCTCGACCCGCCATCGACGGTCCGCAACCTCGCGCGGGTGCGCTCAGCCCCGTTCCTTGTTGCCCTCGTGCTCGGAGCGCTGGGGGTGCTGAGCATGGCCCACCAGCTGATCGTGTCGGCTCACCGCCGGCGTCGTGACCTCGCCGTGCTGCGCGCCCTAGGCGCTGACCGCCGCTGGGTGACGAGCGTGCTGCACTGGCAGGTGACCGTGCTCGCCTCGACCGTCGTGGTGCTGGCCGCGCCCCTGGGCATCGCCGTCGGACGAGTCGTCTATCAGGCGTTCATTGATCGGATCGGCGCCCGGGATGACATCAGCACCCCGTACGCGCTCCTCGGCGCCATCCTCGTGGCCCTCCTGGTGCTGGGCAACCTCGCCGCCGCCGTCCCGGCTCGGCGGGCTCGCCGCGACCTCCCCGCTCGAGTCCTCGCCGGGGAGTGACGCCGATCCTGCCGTCAGCTTCGCCGGCACCGGATCCTCCTCAGTCAGGCACGCGTCCTAGAGGATCGAGCGGGCATCGGTCGCTGCAACCTGCTGAGCAGGACTTGTGCGGTGGGCGCGAAGGGACTCGAACCCCTGGCCTCTGCCGTGTGAAGGCAGCGCTCTAACCAACTGAGCTACGCGCCCTTGCGGGACCGGTCACGGTACCAGAGGCACCGGGTGCGCAGGCCAGCCAGCCGAGCCTCAGATCGGCGCGATCGGATCGAGGGCCAGGATGTCCTCGAGCAGGGCGAGCGCACGTAGCACGACGACGTCGGCGTGCTGTGGCCCCACCACCTGCAGGCCTACCGGCAGGCCGTCAGCGGTGAAGCCGACGCACACCGTGCCCGCCGGCGAGCGGGTCATGTTGAACGGGTAGGTGAAGGCCACCCAGGTGGGCGACTCGGCGCCGTCGATCGTGCCGTTGCCACCCGCCAGACCCGGCTGGCCGGCCACGGTCGGCGTCAGCAGCAACGACACGCCGTGGAACAGCTCCACGAGCCGCAGGTTGGCGGTGTGACAGGCGTCGAACGCGCCGAGCAGGTCGGCCCCCGAGAGCTGACCGAACATGTCCATGAGCACGACGTGGCCCGGATCGACCTGGGCCCAGTCGTCGGTGCCCCGCAGGTGCCCGAGCGCCCGCTCGTCGCCGGCCATCGCGAGCGCGATCCACTGGGCGGCGGGATCGGCGTCGAAGACGGGGTCGACCAGCACGACCTCGGAACCGGCGTCGGCGAGGCGCTGCACGGCGGCTTCGCAGATGGCGGCCACCTCGCGGTCGACCCGCGCATAGCCGAGAGTGGGGGCCCAGCCGATCTTGCGGGGGGCGTGCAGATCGTTCAGCGAGCGCGTCCAGCTCGTGTCCGGCATCGGCAGCGCCCGCAGGTCCGTGGCCTCGGGGCCCACCACCGCGTCGAGCGCGAGGGTGACGTCGCGGATCGTGCGGGCCATCGGGCCCTTCGTGGAGAGGTCGCCCCACCCTGGCGGCTTCGGGCCGCCGGACGGGACCCGTCCCAGCGACGCCTTCATTCCGGACAGACCGCACAGCGACGACGGGATGCGGATCGAGCCGCCCCCGTCGGAGCCGGTGCACAGCGGCACCATCCCGGCGGCGATGGCGGCCGCCGAGCCTCCCGAGGAGCCACCGGCGCTGCGCTCGAGGTTCCACGGGTTGCGGGTCGACCCGAAGGGGATGTTCGTGGTGTCGCCCTTGTGACCGAGCTCGGGGGTGTTCGTCTTGCCGACCACCACGCAGCCGGCGGCCCGTAGGCGCTCTACGAGGGGCGAGTCGGCGGTGGCGGGCGGGCTGTCGACGTAGAGGGCGGACCCCTGGGTGGTCCGGAAGCCCACGGCGTCTTCGAGGTCCTTCACCCCGATCGGGATGCCGGCCAGCGGACCGATCTGCTCGCCGGCTGCAATGCGCTCGTCCAGGGCCGCCGCGTCAGCGAGCGCTCGCTCGCCATCGACGGCGACGAACGCGTTGACCTTGGGATCGACGGCTTCGATCCGGTCAAGCGCAACCTGCGTGAGCTCGCGGGCGGAGATCCGCCGCTCCGAGACGTCGCGTGCGAGGGCGGCCACGGTGGTGGTGCGGAAGTCCATGGGGCGACGCTACGACGGACGTCACGGCCGTGCCGCCGCGGCGGGCTGGGCTCGCTCAGTAGCCGGCGCCCGCGTCGACGGGGCCGAGCAGGGGCTCACCCGCAATCCGCCGTCGCACGTTCTCTCGCACGCGCTCGCTGAGGAGCGGGAAGGCCATCGCCGCCGTGTTGGCGGTGTGCGGCGTGATGAGGCAGCGCGGCTCTGACCAGAGCGGGTGGTCAGCGGGCAGCGGCTCAGGATCGGTGACGTCGAGCGCGGCGCCACCGATCCGCTTCTCCGCCAGCACCGCCACCAGGTCGTCGGTGACGATGTGGGCGCCCCGCGCCACGTTCACCACCCACGCGTGCGGCGTGAGGAGCTCGAGGCGGCGGCGGTCGAGCACACCGGTGGTCTCGGGGGTCAGGGCCAGCGCCAGCACCACGAGCTCGGCGCCC
>JBKJSO010000118.1:0-7270 GCA_046595835.1 Acidimicrobiales bacterium
GCCCTGCCCGACGACATCGACATGAACCTCGAGCTCATCGCCAACCTGATGATCCGCGTGCTGTTCATCGAGGTGCAGGCGTTCCACACCTTCGCCTGGGCCGACGCGTGGCTGTCCGACACTGATCTCGTCGCCGGCAACGGCAAGGCCGCCGACCTCGTGTCGTACATCCGCGCCGACGAGACCCCGCACGTCGGCTACCTCAAGACCGTGCTCACCGAGATGCGCGACCGCACCTGGGTCGGCGCCACCGGCACGAAGCACAAGGGCGCCGACATGATCCAGATCCTGTGGGACAACGGCCTCGAGAGCTCGCTCGGCGCAGGGCGAGCGCAGAGCCGGGCCGCGATCCTGGGCGAGGTTGAGCACTGGTGCCTGCAGCACAGGGGCGGCGCCGACATCCTCGCCGAGTTCCACGCCCTCGCCGACGCCGAGACAGCGGCGGCCTGAGCCGGTGAGGTTCGGCATCTTCTACGAGCACCAGCTCCCTCGTCCCTGGGAGGAGGGCAGCGAGCTCACGCTGATCCAGAACGCCCTCGACCAGGTGGAGCTGGCCGACAAGATGGGCTTCGACGTCGTGTGGGAGGTGGAGCACCACTTCCTCGAGGAGTACTCCCACTCGAGCGCGCCCGAGGTGTTCCTCGCCGCGGCGAGTCAGCGCACCAAGGACATCCGTCTCGGCCACGGCATCGTGCAGACAGCGCCCCAGTACAACCACCCCGCCCGCACCGCTGAGCGGATCGCCATGCTCGATCTCGTGTCGGGTGGACGGGTGGAGTTCGGCTCCGGCGAGTCGTCGTCGGAAGCGGAGCTGGCCGGCTTCGGGATCGACCCCTTCACCAAGCGCGATGCCTGGCTCGAGGGCCTCGAGGTGACGCTGCGCTGCATGACGGAGACGCCCTTCACGGGCGTCGACGGACAGTTCGTCACGATGCCCCCCCGCAACGTCGTGCCGAAGCCCGTGCAGAAGCCGCACCCGCCGCTGTGGGTGGCGTGCTCACGCCGCGACACGATCCTCCTGGCCGCTGAGAAGGGGATCGGGTCGCTCACCTTCGCCTTCATCGACCCGGAGGAGGCCGTGCACTGGGTGGCCGACTACGAGGCGACCCTCGCGGAGAAGTGCGTGCCCGTCGGTCAGCACGTGAACGCCAACGTCGCCTGCGTCACCCCGATGATGTGTGCCCCCACCGAGCAGGCCGCCATGGAGCGAGGCCTCGAGGGAGGCAACTTCTTCGGCTACTCGCTCGGGCACTACTACATCTTCGGCGACCACGTTCCCGGCGTCACCGACGTGTGGAAGGAGTTCATCGAGAAGCGGGCCGAGCAGGGCTACTCCCCCGACATCGAAGCCGCCCTCAAGGAGGAGCGCCTCGGCGCCAAGGTGGCCAGCGGCGACACCACGGGCCTGCGCGGTGCCACCGGCACGCCCGACCAGATCCGCGAGTACGTCGCCCGCTTCGAGGAGGCCGGCGTCGATCAGCTCATCTTCGTGATGCAGGCCGGAAAGAACCGTCACGAGGACATCTGCGAGGCCATCGAGCTCTTCGGCACCAGGGTGCTGCCCGAGTTCAAGGAGCGCGACGGCGCCCACGTGACGGCCAAGGCCAAGCGCATGGAGCCGATCATCGACGCCGCCTTCGCTCGCAAGGTGGACACCGCTCCCGAGCTACCCGAGGGCTACCACTTCCCGGCCATGCCCCGGAAGATGGTCGACGCCACGGGCAGCAAGGAAGGCAAGGAGTGGCTCGACAAGTTCGCCGAGTCCTCCGCCACCGGCGACGCCACCTCCGCGTTCCAGCTGAACCAGTGACCCTCCCCACCTTCACCAGCTTCGATGACGCCGTGGCGCTCGTCACCGAGTTCGGTCAGCTCGCGGTGCCGCTCTTCCCCACGGCCTGAACCGCCGACAGCCTCACCCGGCATCGGCGTCGTCTCCGCCGGCGTGCTCGAACACCTTGGTCACCACGTGCGCCACGGCATCGGCCGTCGGGCCCTGCCAGGACACAGCGCCGTGGTCGAGCACCACCACCCGATCGCAAAGCGCGAGCGCGTGGCCCACGTGCTGCTCGACGATCAGGAGCGAGGTGCCGGCTCCCCGGAGGCGCTCGAGCGTGGCGTAGACCTCGTCTACCACGATCGGGGCCAGGCCGAGCGACAGCTCATCGGCGACGAGGAGCTTGGGCGACTCCACGAGCACCCGCGCCATCGAGAGCATCCGCTGCTCGCCGCCGGACAGCGTGCCCGCGATCTGGCGGCGTCGCTTGGCCAGCGCTGGGAAGAGGCCGAAGGCCTCCTCGAGGGCGGCAGGCACGTGACGCCGACCGCGTGACTGCCGAAAGGAGAGCACGAGGTTGTCCTCCACGGAGAGCGTGGCGAACACCGAGCGCCCCTCCGGCGCGTGCGCCACTCCTGCCCGGGCGAAGCGATGGGTGGGAGCACCCGTCATGTCCACGCCGTCGACGACGACGGTGCCGCTCGTCGGAGCGATCAGTCCGGTGGCCACCCGGGCGACGGTGGTCTTCCCCACCCCGTTGGCCCCGAGCAGTGCCACCGCCTCGCCCTCCCCCACCTCGATGGACACGTCGTAGAGCGCGCTGAACGGGCCGTAGCCCGCACTGACCCCTCGCAATTCGAGTGCCGCGGTCACGACACGGACCCCACGTCGCCCAGATAGGCCTCGCGCACCATCGTGCTCTGGAGGACCTCGGCTGTGGGGCCTGCCGCGATCATGCAACCGAAGTCGAGCACGTAGGACCGCTCGGTGAACGACGCCACGAACTCCACGTCGTGCTCCACGAGCAGGATGGCGAACCCCTGCTCCGCCTGCACGGCCCGCAAGGTCCGGGCCAGGCTCGCCGTCTCCTGGCGGTCGAGGCCCGACGACGGCTCATCGAGCAGGAGAAGCCGAGGTTGGGTCATGAGGGCTCGACCCACCTCGACCAGGCGCCCCTTGCCCAAGCTCAGGTGCTCGATGGGCTCGTCGGCCAGATCGCCGAGACCGAGCAGGTCGAGCACGGCGTCGCATCGCTCGATCTCGTCGGCCCGCGGGCGACCCCGCCCGATCAGGTCCTTCCACAGCCGGCCATCACCACGACGAGTGCGCTCAGCGATGAGCAGGTGCTCGCGCACGGTCGACTCGGGGAACAGCTCGATGCGCTGGAAGGTGCGGCCGATCCCGCGGCGGGCCCGCCGGTGCACGGGCAGCCGGCTGATGTCCTCTCCGTCGAGCTGCACCGACCCGCAGTCCGGCCGCAGGACACCGAGCACACAGTTGAAGAACGTCGTCTTGCCGGCACCGTTCGGGCCGATGAGCCCGACGCGCTCTCCCTCGTCCACGATGAGGTCGAGGTCACTCAAGGCGACGATGCCGGAGAAGCTCTTGCCGATGCCCGTGGCCTCCAGGACGTGCGTCATCGCGCTGCCTCGTCGATGGCCTCGACCTCGGCCGGGCCGGGAGCACCGGGCTTGCGACGGGCGAGGAGGCTCTCGACACGCAGCGCGGCACGGTGCTTGCCGTGCTCCACGAGGCCTTCCGGGTGCCGGGCGAACTGGATGGTGCCGAGACCGAAGAGGATGAAGCGCCACTTAGGCGACACGGGAAAGAAGCTGGGGATCCGATCGGTGCTGCGCAGCAGCCAACCCAGCAGCGCCCCCCGCAGCACGATGACATCGAACAGCGCGTAGGCCGCCCCGGCCTGCGCCGCCCCTTCGACCGTCCGCGAGCCGAGCGACACCACCAGCACCAGCCAGAACAGCGCCGCAAACGGAGCGAAGTTGCTGCCGTAGTTCACGTTGTGCTGGTGGATGCTGAGCAGCGCGCCACCGAGACCGGCGATGAAGGCCGACACGGCGAAGGCGGTGATCCGGGCCCGGGCGGCTGAGATGCCGATGGACTCGGCGGCCACCTCGCTGCCTCTGAGCGCCCGCAGCGTACGGCCGACCGTGCCTTCTCGCAGCTGGATGACGGCCACCGACACGACGACGAAGACCGCCAGTGCGAGCACGAGGAAGGTGCGGTCGTTGGCGAAGTCCCATGGGCCCACCGTGGGCCGCGGCACCCGAGTGCCCTGGAGCAGCGAGGTCCCCCCGCCCCCGATCCAGGGAAGCTTCACCATGACGGCGTCGAAGAAGAAGGCGAACGCCAGCGTGGCGATGGCCACCCAGATCCCGCCGAGGCGCAGCACCGGGAGTGACAGCACCGCCCCCACCGAGGCGGCGATCACCGCACCGATCACGGCGGCCAGCAGCACCGACATGCCGTGGCGGTCGGCCAGCTGGAAGACGCTGAAGCCCCCGATCGCTGCGAACGTGCCCTGGCACAGCGAGATCTGACCCGCGAACCCGGTGATCACGGTGATCGAGAGGTAGATCGTGGAGAGGATCACGGCCTGGGTGATGAGGAAGAGCCACGACGCGTCGGCGCGGGTGAACACCACCACACCCGCCACGGAGAAGAACACCAGTGCGAAGACCCGCGTGGCGCGCGTGAGGGTGGCACTGCGGGTGGCCGCCGCCAGCGAAGGGGGCGGCGGGTCGACACCCGAGAGCGGATCGGCGGCATCCCGAGAGCGCCGGATGGCGGGCCACAGCACCAGCACCCCGAACAGCACCACGAAGGGCATCGCGGGCGTGATGTTCTCCTGGAGCGGACGCAGCCAGCTGTGGTCGTCGGACCAGCGGGGCAGGAAGGTGTTGATGAGCGCGATGAGGATGCCGAGCCCGAGTCCGCCGGCGAGGGCGCGGGGCAGGCTGACGAGCCGTCCGATCGCCGCGGCGGCCACCGCCACGACGACCAGGTTGAAGAAGTCGGGGGCGGCCAGCGTGTTGAAGCGGGGTGCGATCAGCACGCCCGCCATGCCGGCGAAGAGGCTAGAGAGGGCCCAGCTGAAGGCCGACACCCGATCGGAGCGAATGCCGTTGAGCTCGGTCATGCGCGGGCTCTCCACCACGGCCCGCATCCGGAGCCCGATGGCGCTGAACCGGAAGAGGGCGGCGAGCGCCACCATCCCCACAACCGCCACGCCCATGGCGACGAGCTCGTCGCGGCTGAAGGCGTAGACGCCGAACGGGTCGTAGAACACCGATGCCCCATTGGGAACGATCCCCTGTGGCGTGCGGCCGGCCACTGCTTCGAAGCCGACGATGACGTCGAAGAGGTTGGGGAGCGCCACGGACAGACCGATGGCAACGACCAGCTTGGCCACCGACGAGCCCGTGCGGAGGTGGCGGAAGATGAGCCGCTCGAGCACGAGGCCGATGAGCGGCGCGAGCACGAACACCGAGAGGCCCAGAGCGGGAAGGGTGGACCACCCCCACTCCACCCGGGCCTGGAAGTACATGGCGGCCGAGATGTACGCCTGTGCGCCGAAGGCCAGGTTGAAGACGCCCGATGTCTTGTAGGTGAGCACAAAGCCCAGCGCGATGAGCGCGTAGACCGTGCCCGGGGGCGTTCCCTGGAGGAGCGCCCGCAGGACGTCGTCAGCGACCGATGCCGCGAGGATCATGCCGAGTGGGTTGCCACCGGGTCAGCGGAAGGCAGTCGCGACGGGTTCCGCCCAGGCGAGGTCGGCTTGCTTCCAGCACGACCACGGCTTGTCCTTGGGGCCAACCGTCACGAACACGCCCTTCTCGACCCGCACCAGTGCGGTGCACTCGAGGCCCTTGTCCACGCTTCGGGTGGCCTGCGTGTACGGCGTGTGGGATTGCGTCCAGTCGACTGGCTCGATGAGGCCGCCCGCGGTGTAGTCGGTGATCGCGTTGGTGGCTGCCGTGACCTTGGCTCGATCGAAGCTGGGGCCGGCCGCGAGCAAGCCGTCGAAGGCGAGGCTGGCGTTGATCCAGCCCACCATGGCCAGCTCGGACGGCTCGCTACCCTGCTTGCCCATCCAGGTGAGGAAGTCCTTCAGCGCGGTGCCCGTGGTGTCGGCCTCGAAGGGACGGAACGCCACGCTCACGAAGTCACCGTCGAAGATCCCGCCGGCTTCCTTCACGAAGCTCTGGTTGTAGGTGTTCGGGTGGTAGAGCACCACGCCCTGCATGCCCTGGCGCTCGAGCTCCTGAGCGAGGGTCTTCATGCCATTCAGATCGATGCAGCTGGAGATGAAGTCGACTCCCGCCTTCTTCATGGCCGTGACCTCAGGACCGATGCCGTTCGACAGTCCGAAGTCGAGGTGATCGTTCACGTAGGAGACATCTGCGCCGATGTCGGACGAATAGCGCTTGATCGAGTCCGCCACGCTGTTCGTGCACACCTTGGAGTTCTCGCTCACGCCGTAGCCGATGGACGCCGCGTGCTTGGCGCCCGCCTGCTTGATGGCAAAGGGCACCCCCCGGCCGGTGCAGTCGGCGCACCGAATGGGCAAGCTGGGGAAGATGTTCTGCCGGTTGGCGGCCTCGGTCTCGTGGATGCCCCACGTGTAGGTGGGCACGCCAGCCGAGTCGAGGTCGCCCCAACCGCTGGGGAGCAGGGTGGCCTCGAAGGCCCCGAACGCCTTGTTGCCCGAGGTGACCTCGAGGGCCCGCACCTGGTTCTGACCAAGCTCGTCGTCGAGCTCCTGGCCGAGCACGAGGTGGCGTCCGAAGATCCCGCCCTCAGAGTTGCGGAAGGCGAAGTACGCCTTGATGCCAGCGGTGTAGCAGTCGAGGATGCAGGTGCCGAGCGGGTTGTTCGTCTTCGTGCCGATGGCCGCGTAGGAGATCTCCTTGTCCGTCACCCCCGGCACACCGGTGATCGCCACGAACGTGTCGCGACCACCGCTGCCGGCGGCGGTGGTCGACGACCCGCCCTTGCCGGCGGTGGTGGTGGGACCGCTGCTGTCCTTGGAGTTCCCGCAGGCAGCGGCAGCAAGGGACAGGACTGTCAAAGCGGCGACGGCTCGCCAGAGCGATCGTGACACGGTTCCCCCCGGATCCTGGTGCGACGGAGCGACGACCCGAAGGTGACGCGCAAATGAGTTGTCGCACGCTATCCGAGCCGTCGCCCACGTGACGGCCGCTAGATCAGACCGTGTCGGCAGGAACGATCTCGAGGTCCTTGTGCGTCGCACTCAGGTACGTGACCACGGCAAGGATACCGAGCAAGAAGATGGCGCTGGTCCCCGTGGTGCCAAGTCCGAGGCCACCGACGTTGCGGGGCTGGGAGAGGAAGTCGCCAAGCGAGGCGCCCAGCGGCCGGGTGAGCACGTAGGCGATCCAGAAGGCGAGCACGGCGTTCATGCGGAGCTGCAGGCGGCAGAGCGCGACGAGCCCGATCATGGCGCCGAACATCGCC
>JBKJSO010000211.1:0-5986 GCA_046595835.1 Acidimicrobiales bacterium
GGAGATGCGCGACCGCGGCATCGAGGCCACCACGATCTACAACGGCTTCGCCATCGACCCGACCGCCGGAGATCGACGAGCCACCCGCGCGGCCCTGGGCATGGCGGCGGAGGAGCGGCTGCTCCTGCATCCCGTGCGAGCCATCCCCCGCAAGGACGTGCCGGCTGCGGTCCGCCTCGCGGAGTCGCTCGGCGCGACGTACTGGCTCGCCGGGCCCGCCGAGGATGGCTACGACGGCGAGCTGGCCGACGTGCTGGCCGCCGCGCGGTGTCGGATCGTGCACCGAACGCCGCCGGGTTCGATGGCCGACGCGTACGCGGCGGCAGACGCGATCGCGTTCCCGTCGACCTGGGAGGGCTTCGGCAACCCGCCCATCGAGGCGGCGCTCCACCGCCGCCCCGTGGCGGTCGGCCCCTACCCGGTGGCCGACGAGCTGCGGGCGCTGGGCTTCCTGTGGTTCGATCCGGTGGATCCGGGCCCGCTCGACGCCTTCCTGGGCCGGCCCGACGAAGCGCTCCACGACGTCAACGAGGCCCTGGCGATCGCCCACTTCAGCCTCGATCGCGTGCGCGCCGACCTGACCCGGCTGCTCCGTGAGGCAGGCTGGGTGACGTGAGCGAGCGAACCCCCTGCACAACGCGCTGGCCGGCACGGGGCGCCGACCCGCAGCGGCAGACATCCCGATGGGCGCGCCCGTGACGGACCAGTCCCCGGGCCTCGATCCGGTGCGGGAGCGTCGCGCCCGAATCGCCAAGCTCGTGGCCCTCGGTCAGCGCATCGGGTACTCGCTCTTCGGCATCGCCATCATCGCCTTCGTGGTGGGGTTCGTGGTCGGGTTCGACGGCATCACGGGCCCGTTGATCATCGGGTCGCTCGTCGTGGGGTCGATCGTGCTCGCGCCCGCCATCGTCTTCGGCTACGCCGTGAAGGCCGCTGAGCGAGACGACCGCCAGCGCGGCCTCTGATCGGGGAACCGACTGACGCTCGGGGACAACCCACCGGCAGCGCATCGCTCGCCGCGCGCTAGGAACCGTTCTCAGGTTGCCCGTCGCGAGGGCGAGTGGCACGCTCGATCACAACCATTATCGATCCAGGGGGAACCACATGGTCACCGCAGCTGTCCTGCACGGCGTCGAGCAGGATCTCAAGGTCCACGAGAACGTCGAGATCGCGCCGCCCGGCCCCGGTGAGGCCAAGGTGAAGATCGTGGCGTCCGGTGTGTGCCACTCCGATCTCTCGGTGCAGAACGGCACCATCCCGCTGCCGCCGCCGATCGTGCTCGGGCACGAGGGGGCTGGCATCGTCGAGGAGGTCGGCGAGGGGGTCACGACCGTCAAGCCCGGCGATCACGTGATTCTGTCGTTCGTCCCCGCCTGCGGTTCGTGCTTCTACTGCGACCGCGGTCAGGGCTTCCTCTGCGAGAAGAGCGCGATGGCGGCGGCCGGCGGCATGCTCGACGGTTCCACCCGCCTCACGCTCGACGGAGAGCCGCTGCGCCAGATGGCGATGTGCGGCACGTTCGGCAACTACGCCATCGTCCCGGAGATCTCCCTCGTGAAGATCGACGACGACGTCGACCTCCGCTATGCCGCTCTCATCGGCTGCGGGGTGCTCACCGGCGTGGGCGCTGCCCTCAACACCGCAAACATCCGCCCCGGTGACACCGTGGCCGTGATCGGCTGCGGCGGCGTGGGCCTCAACGTGATCCAGGGCGCCAAGATCGCCGGCGCCACCAAGATCATCGCCATCGACATGTTCGAGTCGAAGCTCAAGATGGCCGAGCAGTTCGGCGCCACCGACCTCGTCAAGGCTGACGAGGGCGACCCCGTCGGCAACGTGATGGCCCTGAGCGAGGGCCGCGGCGCCGACGTCGCCTTCGAGGTCATCGGGCTCGGCCCCACCATCGAGCAGGCCATCAACATGACCCGCAACGGTGGCGAAGCGGTCCTCGTGGGCGTGCCCCGCATGGACGTCATGCTGAACCTGAACGCCGCCTTCACCTTCCTCTACCTGGCCAAGACGGTGAAGGGCTGCTGGTACGGCTCCTCCAACGTCCAGGAGGACGTGCCGAAGCTGATCAAGCTCTACAAGGAGGGCAAGCTCAAGCTCGAGGAGCTCGTGTCTCGGGAGATCGGCGTCGACGGCGTGAACGACGCATTTGCCGCGATGCAGCAGGGCGAGGTCGCCCGCTCGCTGATCACGCACCAGCACTGAGCACCCGCCACCACTGACGCCAGCAGGCGTTGCGCGGACGTGCCCGGCCCCCAGGCCGGGCACGCTCGCGACAGGAAGCTCCTAGGGAGCTACCAACCGCCGGTCTCCCCCGCCTTGGGCGGAAGGGATCGGCTGAAGCGCCGGCGACGGGCCTGGACCGACAAGAGGCTGATGCCCATCTTGCGGGCCGGGATCGGCCGGAAGGGTTCGGGAGGCCGCCGAGCGGTCATCGCGGGAGTCGTCTTGGGCGGCCTCACCACTAGGTATTCCGCGCGCCGAGGTCGGTCTCCTGCTTGCGCGGCCCCTACGATGCGCGGGGTGAACGCCCGCCCCCACGCCGCCCGGCTCCCTGCCGCGCGGCGCCGTCAGCAGCTCCTCGACGTGGCGCTGCAGGTGTTCGGTGACCAGGGCTTCCATCCGGCGTCGATGAACGACGTGGCCCAGGCGGCCGGCGTCACCAAGCCGGTCCTGTACCAGCACTTCCGGTCAAAGCGGGATCTCTACCGCGAGGTGCTCACCGATGTCGGCGCGCACCTTCTCGACGAGATCACGAAGGCCACCACCGCGGCGGCCGGGCCGCGCGAGCAGGTCGAGCTCGGGTTCATCGCCTACTTCCGGTTCGTCGCTGCCAACGAGGCCGCCTTCCGGGTCCTCTTCGGCGGTGGCACGCGCCGCGACGAGGAGTTCGCCGCCCAGGTCGCCAAGGTCGAGGGGGCCATCGCAGAGGCCATCGCCACGCTGATCGACGTCGAGGGCCTCGACAGCGCGCAGCGTCGCCAGCTGGCCCATGGCCTCGTGGGTCTCGCCGAGGGCACGAGTCGGGTGTGGATGGCGGAGGGGGCTGACCAGCCTCCCGAGGACCTAGCCCGCCTGGTCGCCGACCTGGCTTGGCGAGGACTCCGCGGCCTCCGCGGGGCATGAACCAACCGCGACACCCAGCGTTCTGTGCACCCTCGGCCCCGCCTGGCGGCGCTGAGGGTGCACAGATGGGTGGGGTCAGGGAGCTGCCGCCGACCAGCAGCAACATCGCCGCGCTCGTGGCGAGTCCCGGAAGCAGATTAGACATCTTGCGCAGTCTCTAAGAATCCGACTGTGCAGTCTGCCGCAGTTTAGATTTGAGATGCAGGCAACACGCCTAGGTCTGATGGCCTAGGGTACCGGGGTTCGGCAACGCGCCGAACCTTGTCACCCTGGAGGTTGCATGCGGCTTCGACTGCTCGCACCGTTCCTGGCCACCGCGGCTGCGGCGGCTCTCATCGCACTACCAGCGGGAGCAGCTCCCGACGGCACAACCGCAGGGGCGAGCGGTTCTCAGAGCTATCTCGTGGTGTACGCCGACGGCGCGTCGAACGCGTCGGGACGTGACGCCGTCACCAAGGCCGGCGGCACGGTCGTCGGCGAGAACCCCGCCATCGGCCTGGCCGAGGTCACCTCCTCCGACGCCGCCTTCCTGGGCAAGGTGCGGGCGAGTGGCGCCGTGAAGGTGGCGTCGCGCAACCGCTCCATGGGCACCGCCCGACCGGGCATGGGCCACAAGTTCAAGGACGAGCGCCTCGACGAGGAGCGAGCGACCCACCGCGGCACGACCGCCACCGTCCCCACCGCCGCAGAGGCCTCCGCAGCGGGGGGTGACCCTCTGTCGAGCTTGCAAGGCGACATGCAGATGATCCACGCAACGCCGGCGGGCTCGTACGCCGCGCAGCCAGGTGACCCGGGCGTGCTCGTGGGCGTGATCGACACGGGGATCGACGGCTCGCACCCCGACATCGCCCCCAACTTCCGTGCTGACCTGAGCCGCAACTTCACCACCGACATCCCCGCCATCGACGGGTTGTGCGCTGACGACCCCGACGGCTCGTGCACCGATCCGAACAACGTCGACGAGGACGGCCACGGCACCCACGTGGCAGGCACCATCGCGGCGCCCCTCAACGACTTCGGCATGGCCGGGGTGGCACCCGGCGTGCAGCTCGTGAACCTGCGCGCCGGACAGGACTCGGGCTACTTCTTCGTGCTCGAGTCGACGGAGGCCATCACCTACGCGGCCGACAACGGCATCGATGTCGTGAACATGAGCTTCTACATCGACCCGTGGCTGTACAACTGCCCGTCGGCCGACGCCTACCTCACGCACTCCGGCGGTCACCCCACTGCTGAGGAGATCGCCGAGCAGCAGACGATCCTGGCCGCAGTCAACGAGGCTGTCGAGTACGCCCACGACAGCAACGTCACGCTCATCGCGGCGGCCGGCAACGGCCACACGGACCTCACCGCGCCGCAACGGTTCGATGACAGCAGCCCCGACTTCGTGCTCGACAGCGACGGCAACACGTTCGACGGCACCTACACCCGTCGGGTGACGAAGGACTGCCTCGATCTGCCCAGCGAGGCCCCGCACGTGCTCAGCATCTCGTCGGTCGGCCTGTCAGGTCAGAAGGCCGACTACTCCAACTGGGGCATCGACGAGATCGACGTCGCGGCACCCGGCGGCTGGTACCGAGACTTCTACGGCACCGCCCGCTACCGCACCCCGGAGAACATGATCCTCGGGCCGTACCCGGAGGGCGTCGGTAGGGCGAACGGCGACATCGACGCTGCCGGCGAGCCCACCAACCGGTTCGTCATCAAGTCGTGCGACACCGCCGGCACGACGTGCGGGTACTACCAGTGGATCCAAGGCACCTCGATGGCCTCACCCCACGCGGTAGGCGTCGCGGCGCTGATCGTCAGCCAGTACGGCACGACCGACACCGCGCACGGCGGGCTCACCATGGCGCCCGACGCAGTGCGCGATGTCCTCAAGGGCACGGCCACCGACCATGCCTGCTCCCGCTACAACTACGGCATCGTGGGGCGGGCGCCGGCCGGTCAGTGGAACGTCGAGTGCCGCGGTGACGCGTCGTACAACAACGTCTACGGCGACGGCATCATCGACGCCCTCGCAGCTGTGAGCGGCTGACCCGAACCCGCACCCGCCTTCTGTGCACCCTCAGCCCCGCCTGGCGGGGCTGAGGGTGCACAGATGGGTGGGGTCTGGCTCAGCGGCGGCGCCAGGTCGGGCCCGTGGGGGTGTCGACGAGGTCGATGCCCTCGGTTGCGAGTTGATCGCGGATGCGATCGGACGTGGCGAAGTCCTTCGCGGCTCGTGCCGCCTGTCGCTCGGCCACCAGCGCGTCGATGCGCGGGTCGGTGCCTGTCTCGTCGGCATCAGGCGCCGCCGCGGTCGCCAGGCCGAACCCCAGTGCACGGTCAGCGTCGGCGAGAACAGCCCACTTGTCGGCGGGGCCAAGGTCGTCGGCTCGAACCGCTTCCCAGATCGCGGCGAGCGCTTGGGGCGCGTTCAGGTCGTCGCCGAGGGCTGACCAGAATCGGCGCAGGTGCGGCTCGACCTTGGCGGGGTCGGGTGTGCCCCCGGCGTCACGAGCAGCAACAGCGTGCCCGACGAGGCGCCGCAGCGCGGTGGCCGCTGCCTCGAGTGCCTCAAACGTGAACGTCTGCTGCTGGCGGTACGACGCCTGGAAGAAGAAGTACCGGAAGGCGAGGGGGTCGAGGCCGCGCTCCACGAGCGAGTCCACGACGAGCACGTGACCAGCCGACTTCGACACCTTCTCACCGCCGAGGTCGAGGAACTCGTTGTGCATCCACGTCTGCACCCAGGGGTGCACGTCGAGCACGCACTCGCTCTGGGCCACCTCGTTGGTGTGGTGCACCCGCACGTGGTCGACGTGCACCCCTGGGTGCAGACGTGGATGCACAACGAGTTCCTCGACCT
>JBKJSO010000359.1:0-2766 GCA_046595835.1 Acidimicrobiales bacterium
CCCGGGCGATCCTGGCCGACCCCCGCGTGCTCATCCTCGACGACGCCACCTCCTCGGTCGACCCCACCAAGGAGCACGAGATCCGCGACGCGCTCGCCGAGGTCATGCGCGACCGCACCACCATCGTGATCGCCCATCGCCCTGCCACCATCGCCCTCGCCGATCGCGTGGTGCTCGTCGGTGACGGACGGATCGTCGCCGACGGTACCCACCGCGAGCTGCTCGCCACGAACGCCGCCTACCGGGAGGTGCTGGCCGCCGCGGAGCGCCGGTCGTCGGACGGTCTCGCGGACGGTTCTGCCGCCGCGCTCGGGGAGCTGGTCTGACCATGTGGATGCAAGGTGGGGTCGACGAGGCCGACCGGCTCGATGCGGAGGCAGCTCGACACCTGCTGCGACGGGCCTTCTCGATGTTGCGGCCCTACCGCAGGGCCATGTTCGGCGCGCTGTGCATGGTGGTGCTCTGGACCGCCACGACCCTCGCCGGCCCGTTCTTCGTGCGCCACGGCATCGACAAG
The DNA here is from genome assembly GCA_046595835.1 of Acidimicrobiales bacterium. Lineage (GTDB taxonomy): Bacteria > Actinomycetota > Acidimicrobiia > Acidimicrobiales > VFJN01 > VFJN01. Next base: position 518 of record JBKJSO010000359.1, read on the forward strand.
GGCATCAAGGCCAGGGATGGCGGCGCACTTGACGCGGCGGTGATCGGCTACGTCGTGGTGGCGGCGATCTCGTACGTCACCTACCGGTTCCAGGTGCTGCTCATCAGCCGCATCGGCGAAGCGTTCCTGCGCGACGTGCGCGTGCGCGTGTTCGACCACCTGCAGCGGCTGTCGATGCCCTTCTACGACCGCGAGAAGGCCGGCGTGATCGTGTCGCGCATGACGAGCGACGTGGACTCCATGCAGGAGCTCGTGCAGATGGGGCTGCTGATGTTCGTGAGCAACGGCCTCCTGCTCATGGTGTCGGTGGTCGTCCTGGCCGTCGTGTCCTGGAAGCTGCTCCTCGGCTGCGTCGTGTGCCTTCCGATCGTGATCGTGGCCAGCATCAAGTTCCAGCGCGACTCGAACGTGGCCTACCTCCACGTGCGCGATGGCATCGGGTCCACCCTCTCGCACCTCCAGGAGGGGATCGCGGGAGTGCGGGTGGTGCAGGCGTTCGGTCGGGAGGAGGTGGAGTCAGCCAGGTTCCGGCGCGGCAGCCGCCGCCTCTACGACGCGCACATGCGCTCGGTGAAGATCTCGGCCTGGTACCTGCCCATCATCGAGATGGCGGGGCTCATCGCCACGGCCATCGCCGTGGGCGTCGGCGGCTGGTGGGTGCACACCGGCCAGCTCACCATCGGCACCGTCACCTTCTTCGTGCTCACGCTCTCGTACCTCTTCGAGCCCGTGCAGCAGCTCTCCCAGCTGTTCAACATCGTCCAGTCCGCGGGCGCCTCGCTGAACAAGCTCTTCGGCTTGCTCGACACGCCGGTGGACGTCCCCGAGCGACCTGGAGCCGTCGATCTCCCCGAGCGCGGCGAGATCGTCGTGGAGCACGTCGACTTCGCCTACACCGACGGTCCGCCCGTGCTCACCGACGTGTCGCTGCGGATCCCCGTAGGTGCCCGCATCGCCCTGGTCGGCCCCACCGGAGCCGGCAAGTCCACCCTGGCCAAGCTCGTCGCCCGCCTCTACGACCCCACCGGCGGCGCGGTGCGTTATGCGGGGATCGACCTGCGCGATGCCACTCGCCGCTCGCTGCGCCAGCGGGTGGTGGTGGTGCCCCAGGAGGGGTTCCTCTTCAACGGCACCATCCTCGACAACATCCGTCTCGCGCGAGCAGGGGCCACCGACGCGGACGTGCTGGCCGCCCTCGAGGCCATCGGCGTGCACGAGCGCTTCGCCGACCTGCCCGAGGGCCTGGCCACCGAGGTGCAGGAGCGGGGATCGCGGTTCTCCGCTGGTGAGAAGCAGCTGGTGTCGCTCGCCCGGGCCGCCCTCGCTGATCCTGCGGTGCTCGTGCTCGACGAAGCCACCTCCAGCCTCGACCCGGGTACGGAGGTCGTCGTGGAGCAGGCCATGGCGCGGCTCATGGAGGGCCGAACGGTGATCGTGATCGCCCATCGGCTCTCGACAGCAGAGCGGGCCGACGTCGTCGGCGTCGTCGCCGAGGGGCAGCTGCTCGAGCTCGGTGCCCACGCGGAGCTGCTCGCCAGAGGGGGCCGCTATGCTGCGCTGTTCGCGACCTGGTCCGGGGGCCTCGCCGCCACCCGCTGATCCGTGCGGGTGCTAGCACCCCCCGCCAGGAACCGGGCACCACCCTGGCCGGAGCGAGTGGTTCGCGGTGGAATGGCTTCGTGGGAGCGGCGTGGTACCGAGCGAGGGGCCAGCTGCGCCGGCGGTGGCGGGCGATGCTCGTGCTTGTGCTGCTCGTCGCCATCTCCGGCGGCGCCGTGCTCACCTTGGTGGCCGGCGCCCGGCGCTCCTCGACGGCCTACGACCGGTTCCGGGAGGCCACCTTGGCCTCCGACCTTGACGTGGCCTTCGACGGTCCGCCCGGCGACGACATCGAGGCCGCGGCCGACGCGGTGCGGGCCCTGCCGCAGGTGGTCGGCCTGTCCCGGATGGACTTCCCGTTCGTCGTCCCGGCCGACAGCGGGTTCTACCCCTACCTCGAGTTCCTCGCCGCCGTGGATGGCGACGGGACCTACGTGGACCTCGTCGACCGGCCGCGCGTCGTCGCCGGACGCCTGCCCGATCCGGACCGGGACGACGAGGTCGCCATCATCGAGACGTACGCGCACGAGTCCGGGCTGGCGCTGGGCGACAGGGTCGAGTTCGAGTCGTTCGCGCCCGAGCAGATGGAGCCGCTCTTCACGACGGGCGACGCCGGTCCGCCGGCGGGGCCCCGGTTCACGTTCGTGGTG
>JBKJSO010000235.1:0-3559 GCA_046595835.1 Acidimicrobiales bacterium
CGACCGCCTCGAGACGCTCCGCAACGTGCGGGCCAGCGGGGTGAAGCTGTGCTGCGGCGGGATCGTGGGCATGGGGGAGTCGCGTCGCGACCGGGCCGGCTTGCTCGTGCAGCTGGCCTCGCTGGACCCGCACCCCGAGAGCGTGCCCGTCAACATGCTCATCCAGGTGCCCGGCACGCCGCTGGCCGGCACCGAGAAGCTCGACGGCCTCGAGCTTGTGCGCACGATCGCGGCGGCCCGGGTGATGATGCCGGCATCGGTGGTGCGACTGTCGGCAGGGCGGTCGGACATGACCGACGAGCTCCAGGCGCTCTGCCTGCACGCCGGGGCCAACAGCATCTTCCTCGGCGACCGCCTGCTCACCACGGACAACCCCGGTGACGACCACGACCACGCGCTCCTCGACCGACTCGGCGTGCGGCTCGCCGATGCCCCGCTCCAGTCGGGGGTGACGGCTCGCGCCTGAGGCGAGTCAGGCGCTGGCGCGTACCGAGAGGCGGCGGCCGAAGCGTCGGCGCTTGCCGGTGACGCCGGAGCGCAGGAGCGCACAGAACTGGTCCTCGACCTCCGCGCTGAGCTTCGCCCCGTCACGGTCCGTCACCTCGAAGCGGTCGATCACGAGCCCATCGTGGGAGCTCACCTGCGCCGACCGCACCTCGATGGCCGCGCCGGCAAACGCAGCGGCGACGGCGTGGAGCACGCCGGGACGGTCGGCCAGCACGACCTCGCAGAGCGTGTGCCACGGCGACGCCGATCCGTCGAAGGTCACCTCAGCCTCGGGCAGCGGTGGCGACGACAGCGGCCCGTCGAGCGCCGCCACCAGCGAGGCTGCGAGGTGGCCCTCATCGAGGCTCGTCGCACTCTCGACGAGGAAGGCGTCGAGCACCACGTCGTCCTCCCAGACCGCCAACACGGCCTCCACGACCGCCAACGACTGATCGGCCAAGGCCTGGGTGATCGAGGCCAGCAGGCCAGGCTGGTCGCGGCAGGCGATGTCGATCCACCAATAGCCATCGGGCGCCGCCGTGACGTCGATCTTGAGACGGGTGGGCGGGGGATCGAGGAGCAGCGCGTGGCGCGCCATCGCGTCCGGGGCGGTGCGGAGCACGTAGGCGCGGGGAGCGGTCGCCAACCGTTGCATGGCCCCGGGACGTCCGTCGAGGAGAGCCACGGCCGCGTGACGCCGCTGATCGGCCAGCGAGCGGGCCTGCATGCCCGTGAGCTCATCGTCGGCGAGGACGGCCTGCACGAGTTCGTAGAGCGCCCGCAGCCGCTGCACCTCCCAGCGCTCACGACCCTCCGCTCGGAGGGCGCTCAACACGTACAGCTGCCGCGCCTCCTCCGGGCTGTCGAGGTGAGCGGCCAGCTGGAGCACGGGTTCCTCAGTGAGCGCCCCCGGCTGGTGGGACGCGGACCAGAGCAGGTCACGGTCGGCGACCAGGCGCAGCACGGTCTGGCGATCGGCGTCCGCGACGGCCAGCCGGGCGACGGTGGCGCGAGCGGTCGCGGTCGGGTCGGGCAGCTCCTCGAGAGCCTCCACGAGAAAGGCCGCGAGGAGCAGGTGATCCGGGTGCTCGAGCTTGCGCATCTCGATGGCGAGCGGGTCATCCTCGTAGAGCTGACGGCGGCGCTCGAGGGCCATGAACCGGTGCCCTTGCAATGGATCGAGCGAGAACGGATCCCGGGCCCGGCGCTGCAGCGCGTCAGCGATCTCCGGCAGGGCCCGCTGCAGCACCCCGGAGGTCTCGAGGAACCGCCACGAGCGCGCGTTGCCGAACTCGATGAGGTCGAGGAGCTTGGCCGTGAGGCGGTCGTTCCAGCTCACCGATGCCGGGGCTGCGTCGCTCAGCCAGTCGAACAGGGCCTGGGTGGGCCGCCGGCGAGCGAGAGCCATCGCGGCATCGAGGCCGAGGGGCACGGCGAGCGCGTCGGGAGGGCGACCGGCCAGGTCGACCTCGTCCCGCTCGACGCGCAGCCACCCTCCGTTCGGTGGCGGTGTGTCCGGCGAGGTCGAGGTGAGCACGACGTCGCCGCGCAGCTTGGCGTAGCGGAGCTTGAGCAGCTGTGGCGTGGCCAGCGTCGTGATGAGGACGACGAGCAGCAGGGCGGCGTAGAGGTCGGCGCCGAGCACGCCCTGCTGTAGGCCGATGGTGGCGAAGATGAGGCCGACCTCCCCGCGGGGGAGCATGCCCAGCCCGATAAGCACCTTGTCGCCGGGCGCCCCGATGGCGCCGAGTGGCGAGAGCAGCTTCCCGATGACGGCAACGGCGAGGAGCACCGCCGCGTCGCGCAGCACGCTGCCCTTGATGAACGACGAGATGTCGGCGTCGATGCCGATCTGCAGGAAGAAGACGGGGATGAACAGGTGGCCGACCGAGCTGAGCTCGCGTCGGATCTGCGGCGCCTGCCGGGCCCTGGAGAGGGCGATGCCGGCGACGAAGGCGCCGACGATGGGTGCCAGCTTGGCGGCCTCGGCGAGCTGGGCGAAGGCCAGCGTGAAGGCGAGGGCGAGGGCCACCATCGTGCCGGACGACCGTGACACCCGCTCGATGAGGGAGAAGAGTGGCGGGCCCAGCCGCAGGCCGCCGAGCCCACCCACCACCAGGAAGGCAACGGCGATGGCCACGATGCCGGCGACGGAGAGGATCGACACTGACCCTTGGGCGACGAGTCGCACCACGACGGTGAGCACCACGAGGCCCATCACGTCGTCGGCCACCGCGGCGCCGAGCACGATCCGCGCTTCAGTGGTGGCGAGGGCCTTCAGGTCGCCGAACACGCGGGCGGTGATGCCGACGCTGGTGGCGGTGAGGGCGGCCCCGATGAACAGCGAGGTGTTGAAGCTCTCCCCCATGAGCTCCATGGCGCCGATGCCGAGGAGCATCGGTGCAACCACGCCGACGGTGGCCACGAGGAACGAGGTGCGGCCCACCTTGCCGAGCTCCCGCAGGTCCATCTCGAGGCCGACGTCGAGCAGGAGGAGGATGACGCCGAGCTCGCCGAGGGTGCGGAGCACCTCGTCCCCCCCGCCGCTCCCCACCACGTTGAGCAGCGAGGGGCCGATGGCGATGCCCGCCACGATCTCGCCGACCACGGCGGGGATGCCGATGCGCTCGGCCACCTCGGCGGCGACCTTGGCGGCGACGAGGACGATCAGGATGTCGGTCAGAACGCTGGCGATGTCCATCTTCGGTACAGGTTTCCCCAGAGACGAGCGTGGGCGGGCACGGTCGAGCCGTGCCCGCCCACAGTGCGGGTGCGAGGACAGGTGGCTAGCTGAGGGGGTCCGGGCCCCCTCCATCCGGGTGATGTCCCCGGGACGAGCCGACCTTCGGCCGAAGCCCGATCTCCGGGTCGGAGTGCCCGATGGCGAACTCGAACTCCGGGTACGCGAGCGCCCCCATCTCGGGCAGATCCAGGCCGCCGATCTCGTCGGCCTCCTCCGAGCGGATGCCGCCCTTGGTGACCATGTCCTGGATCTTGAAGAAGGCGTACGCCACCCCGAAGATCACCGTGCAGATCACCAGGGCGCCGATGGCCTGGGCCATCAGCTGCCTCC
>JBKJSO010000308.1:0-3450 GCA_046595835.1 Acidimicrobiales bacterium
GGCAGATGAACACGAGGGCGTGGTCGGCCATGCGCATCGGCGCGTAGAGCCACCGGAACGTGCCGCCCTCCTTGGCCGCCGTGATCCCCGGTGGCTCCGCTTCGCCGCCGGGCCGGATGCCCCACGAGCGGTCGCGGCTCCCCCACCAGTGGTCGGGCGTGGCGTCGATGCGCTGGCCGTCGACGTCGATCCAGCCGGACCAGCTCCCGAGCTGCGCCATCCGGCAGGCGTCGAGGAAGGCCCGGCCCGTCACGGACCGATCGACGTGGCGCGGCTCCTCGAAGGCGGGCACGTAGCCCTCCCAGGTGAGGTCGTAGGCCAACCCATGCTCGGTGGGCTCGAGGGTGCAGCGCAGCGTCTTCAAGCCCTCGATCACCTCGACGCGGAACGGGCCCACCGAGGTGTTCATCCGGTCGACGCCGAGCTCGCGCGACGCCCGCACCACCCGATGGGTGCCGCCGTGGACGACGACCGCGAACGCATCCATCACACCGAGGTTCGGGTACTGGCCCATCCCCATGATGAGGAACAGCTCGTCGGAGCACGGGTGGCAGTTGAAGTAGTAGCGGTCGTAGAAGTTGCGATCGCTGGTGCCCGGACGGCGAATCGGTTCGGCAACCTGGTGGATCGGGAGGTCGTCAGCGGGTGAGAGCACGGGTCCCCCTCAGGAGCGCTCGTCGAGGAGCCGCTCGAGGAGCTGGCTACCGGTCTGGTCGTAGGCCATCGCCGCTCCGCCCGGGAACACCCCGGACGCGTCGAGCAGCTTCATCACGCGGGTCATGATCGAGGCGTACCGGGCGGCCCCGAGCAGCTCGTACCAGTCAAGGTGCTCGGCCGATCGCCCGCTGGCCGCCTCCCACCGCGCCACGGAGGCGGCCCGATCGGGCAGACCGCTGAGCCGCGGCACCCCGAAGGCCTCGTGGTGGTGTCGATCGAGAAGGAGGTTCCACGCCAGGTCCTGCACGGGGTCGCCGGCGGTGACCATCTCCCAGTCGAGCACGGCCGCCACCGAGCAGTCGGCGGCAAAGATCATGTTGCCGATCCGGGAGTCGCCCCAGCACAGCGCCGGCGCCGTGGCCGGAGGTGGCATCGAGGCCTCGAGCAGCTCAAAGGCACGATCGACGACGGGGTAGGGGTCGTCACCCGCCGCGAAGCGCCGGTACTCGTGGTCGCGCACGAGCTGCTCGGCCGGCGTGGGCGCCACGATCCAGCCGAGGTCCGCCGCCTCGCGGTCGATGCGGTTGACGGCCGCCATGGTGTCGATGCCCGACATCCACATCGTCGTGCGATCCTGGTCGCTGAGCTCAGTGACCCACCCCTCGACGTGGTAGCTCGGGCTGTCGGCCGGCACCTGCCCGCTGACACGAGGCATGGCGAAGAAGCGATCGCCGAGGACGTCCCGCTCCTCCTCGAACCAGAGCACCTCCGGCACAGGGACGCTGCCCTGCGCCCGCAGCGCTCGGAGCACGCGGACCTGCGCCTCGAACTCGGTGCTGGGGAACACCTGATGGCCGCTGGGCTCCACCCGGATGACCAGCTCTCGTGTCGCCGCGCCGCCACCGTCGTCCCACGTGGCCTCGAACAGCAGCGTCTCGTTCGAGAACCCCGACAAACCCGGGATCGTCAGCTCTCCCACCTCGACCCGGTCGGCCCCGGTCCGGACGCTCAGCCAGCGAGCGAGCGCCTGGCGCGTCTGTGCTTGGTCACGCTCGGTCGAGACGGCCACGATCCCCCCGGAAGACGGAACACGTTCTAGTTGGGGTGGTTGTAGCAGGTCAGAGCGTGAGGTCCGAGGCGAACAGCGCCACCACCACGCAGGCCACGGCCAGGGCGGGCCCGAAGGGGAAGGCACCTCGCCGCTTCGTGACCACCGAGGAGGCGAGACCGAACACCACCCCGAGCGCGCAGCCGAGCATCAGGCCGTAGAGCACGAGCTGGATCGGGCCCCCGATCGGGTGCAGGTCAGACCAGCCCAGCCAGCCGAGGTAGAGGCCCATCACGAGCGCCAGCTTCACGTCGCCAAAGCCCATGCCCCGCGGGTAGATCAGGTGCGGGATCAGCAGCACGACGAAGTAGCTCACGGCACCGACGAGCGCCCCGACGAAGGCGCCCGGCATGTCGTTGCGGACGGATACCGCGAGCACGAGAGGCAGGGATGCCGCGAGGGTGGGGAAGGTGACGCGATCGGGGATGCGCAACAGCTGCAGATCGATCACCGACACCGCGACCAGGGACGCACCCAGCAGGAGGAGGGGCACCACCACGATGCGGTCGCCGTAGCGCGAGGCGAACAGGCCGAAGACCACCGTCGTGAGCAGCTCTACCCAGAGCCAACGCCCGGGCAGCCGCCCACCGGCCACCCGGCCGCGGCGGGCCAGCCAGGGCTGCACAGGCACGCCCAGCACGTCGACGGGCGGGCACACCTCGCCCTCGCGAGGGCCGCGCAACGACACCTTGTCAGGGACTCGGTCGACCACCACGTTGAGGAACGAGCCAACCGGGATCCCGAGTGCCCCGAAGCCCACCACTGCCGCTGCGTTCACGGCGTGGACCTTACGATCTCAGCGGCTGTTGCCCGAGAGCAGGTAGCGCAGCTCCTTGGGATCCAGGGCCCGGTCGACCGCCACCTCGAGGTCGACGATCCCCTCCTTCACGAGCTCAGCGAGCGACTGGTCCATGGTGCCCATCCCGCTCGTGGCCCCGCCCAGGATGGCCTTCGACAGGTTGGCCGAATCGCCCGAGCGGATGCAGTCCACCACCTGGAGTGTGGGGAGCAGCACCTCGGTGACGAGCGCCCGCCCACCATCGATGGCCGGGACGAGCTGCTGCACGACGATGCCTCGGAGCGTGTTGGCCAGCTGCACCCGCGCCTGCTGCTGCTGGTCGATCGGGAACACCTCGACGATGCGCTGGATCGTCCGGACCGCATCGACGGTGCGCAGCGTGGCCAGCACAAGGTGGCCCGTCTCGGCGGCGCCGAGGGCGAGGCGGATGCACTCGACGTCGGGGAGCTCGCCGGCCACCAGCACATCGGGGTCTTGACGCAGGGCGTAGCGAAGGCCGGACTCGAAGGTGGCGGTGTCCTCCCCCACCTCCCGCTGGTTGACCAGCCCGAGCTGGTGGTGATGGAGGAACTCGATCGGCTCCTCGACGGTGAGGATGTGGGCCGCACGCGATCGGTTGATGCGGTCGACCAATGAGGCCAGCGTGGTGGACATCCCAGAGCCGTGGGCGCCGCACACCAGCACGAGGCCGCGACGCTGGTCCGCCCACTCGACCACCTCGTCAGGCAGGCCGAGGTCGTCGGTCGAGGGGATGTCCGCGGGCACGAGGCGCAGCACTGCACCGACGCTGTCGCGCTGCACGAACGCGGACACTCGGAAGCGACCCTTGCCCGCAATGGCGTGCGATGTGGAGAGCTCACCGACGTCGAGGAAGCGCTCGCGCTGG
>JBKJSO010000373.1:0-6006 GCA_046595835.1 Acidimicrobiales bacterium
GTTCAGCATCGACCGCCCCGATGCTGAACGGATCGCCATGCTCGAAGCGGCCCTGGCCGCCGTCGATGACGGTGACAGCCAAGCCAGGGCGCGGCTGCTGGCGGCCCTGGCCGCTGAGCTCCCCTTCAGCCGGGACCTACCTCGGGTGCGTGCTTTGGCGGCCGACGCTGAGTCGATGGCCCGCCGCCTCGGTGACGACGCAACGCTGCTTCGTGTCCGCAACCTGACGTTCTCGCCGCTCTGGGTGCCCGACGGCTTCGCCCGAACCGTCGCGGCGTCCCAGGAAGCTCTCATCCTGGCCAGCCGGGTTGGCGATCCGGTGGCCCGGTTCTGGGCCGCCATGAACCGTCTCTTCGCCATGTCATCCAGCGCTGATCGCGGCGGGATCGACGCCGCGCTGGAGCTGGCGACCTCGCTGGCCCAGGAGATCGGGCAGCCCTTCCTGACCGGGCTGGTGATGTATTCGAAGTGCCCGCACGTCCTGCTCAACGGGGACGCCCAGGAAGCCGAACGCCTGGCCAGCGAGGCACTGCAGATCGGCTCGGACACCGGCCAGCCCGATGCGTTCATGGTGTTCGGCGCCAACCTGGCAGGCATCCGCTGGCAGCAGGGGCGCCTCGACGAGATCCTGCCGCTCATCGCCCAGACCGCCGCCGACAACCCTGGGATCCCGGGGTTCCAGGCTGGCTACGCGGCGTTCCTGTGCGAGTGCGGGCGCGCCGACGAAGCCAGGCCGCTGCTCGAAGCGGCCCGGGAAGCAGACTTCCACCACGCGGCCTACGACTTTGTGTGGCTCACCACGACGACCCTCTGGGCCGACACGGCCGCCTGGCTCGGTGACACCTCCGCCGCCGGCCTCCTCTACGAGCGGCTTTCGCCCTTCGAATCCCAAGGCGTCTTCAACAGCCCGACCTTCTTCGGCACGGTCGGGGCGTACCTCGCCCGGCTCGCCAGCGTGCTCGGCCGCCACGCCGACGCACTTGGCCTCTTCGAGCGAGCGGACGCACAGCTCCGCGCCCTCCGGGCGCCGTTCTGGCACTCCCGCAACCAGGTCGAGTGGGCCCGCCTGCTCAGCACGCAAGGCACCCCCGCTGCGCTCCGCCAGGCACGCGAGCTGCTCGCTGAGGCAACGGCCACGGCCGCTACCTACGGGTGCAGTGCGGTCGAGCGCCGGGCCAACGAGCTCGCCGGAGCGATCGCTTGAGGACCGTGACGACATCGGTCGTGCTCACCGATCTCGTCGACTCGAGGGACCTGTCCGCCCGTCTCGGCCCGGAGGCCGCGGGCGAGGCGCGCTCGATGCACCTCGCGTTGGTGCGGAACGCAGTTGAGGCCACCGGCGGGACGGAGGCGAAGAACCTCGGCCACGGCCTCCTCGTGGTGTACCCGAGCCTGGGCGCAGCGCTCGATGGCGCCGTGGCGATCCAGCAGGCGATCGAGGTCCACAACCGCAGGGCACCCGTGCCGATGGTCGTGGGCGTCGGGTTGTCCAGCGGCGATGCGATGGAGGAGGACGGCGAGTACTCCGGCGAGCCCGTCATCGAGGCGACGCGGCTGTGCTCGGCAGCCGCCGGCGGCCAGATCGTCACCAGCGAGATCGTGAGCCTCCTCGCCCGGCGCACCGATCACCGCTTTGGGCCACTGGGAGCGGTCGAGCTGGACGGGCTGCCCCCAGCCGTGGAGGCCTGGGAGGTGATCTGGGCGCCAGCGAAGGCGGTCGCCATGGTGCCGCTGCCCAGACGCCTCGCCCCCACGCCGACCACCGGCGTGGTCGGCCGGATCCTCGAGACCGAGCACCTGTTCGGGGCCCTGAAGGCGACGATGGCCGGCGAGGGTCACCGACTGGTTCTGCTGTCGGGCGAGCCGGGCATCGGCAAGACCACCCTCGCCGGCGACCTCGCCCAGCGGGCCCACTCGGACGGGGCAACGGTGCTGTATGGCCGCTCCGACGAAGACCTTCGCGTGCCATACCAACCGTTCGTGGAAGCGTTGGATGACCTGGTGGCCAACGCTGGCGACCAGGCGCTCTCCGCTCTCGACGAGCGACACCTCAGCGAGCTGTCCCGGCTCGTCCCTCAGGTCCGTCGACGTCTTCCCGAGCTGGACAAGCCCCCGTCGACAGACGCCGAGGCCGAGCGCCATCTGCTCTTCGGGGCTGTCACAGCGGTGCTGGCCGAACTGGCCCAGGCGGCCCCGGTGCTGCTCGTGCTCGACGATCTGCACTGGGCGGACAAGCCCACCGTGCTGCTCCTGCGCCACCTCGTCGCGACCCTCGACCACGCCCGGGTGCTCGTCGTGGGCACCTACCGCGATAGCGACCTCACCGCCTCGCACCCCCTCACTGAGGGCCTTGTGGCCCTACGCACCGACCTTGCGGTGGACCGTCTCGCTGTGCGCGGGCTTGACGAAGGCGGAGTGGTCGCCCTCCTGGAGGGCCTCGCTGGTCACGAGATGGATGGCGCGGGGATCGATCTGGCTCGCGCCGTACGGCGCGAGACCGACGGCAACCCCTTCTTCACGGCGGAGATGCTCCGGTACCTGGCGGAGACCGACGCCATCCGCCAGGAAGATGGTCGGTGGGTGGCGGCCGTCGACTTGTCCTCCATCGGGCTGCCCGAAAGCGTGCGTGAGGTCGTGGGCCAGCGCGTTCGGAGTCTCGGGGAGGACGCTCACCAGGTGCTGACCGTGGCGTCGGTCATGGGGCGCGACTTCGACGTCGCTCTCCTGGCCCGCGCGGCTGAGCGTGACCGAACGGTCGTGTCCGGTGTCCTCCAAGCGGCGGCGGCGGCCCAGATCGTGGCGGACATCGAGGGAGCGTCCGTGCGGTTCACGTTCACCCATGCCCTGTTCCAGCGCACCCTCTACGATGAGCTCTCGGCCAGCCGGCGCGCCCGCACCCACCGCCGGATCGGTGAGCTCCTCGAAGCCGACTGCGGTGATGACCCCGGGGATCGGATCGGCGAGCTGGCCCACCACTGGATGGCCGCCACCAAGTCGGTCGATGTGGGGAAGGCCGCCCGCTACGCGCACCGTGCCGGCGAACAAGCACTCACGGCTCTGGCGCCCGACGAAGCCATCCGCTGGTTCCGTCAGACCGTGGAGCTGCTCGCCGCCGAGGTGCCAGGTGACGCCCTGCTGCACCTGGACGCTCTGATCGGGCTCGGCGACGCGCAGCGCCACGCCGGGGACCCTGAGTTCCGGGAGACCCTGCTCGCCGCCGCCGCCTCAGCGGCGGCGCTGGAGGACACGGACCGGCTCGTGGCCGCCGCGCTGGCCAACCAGCGGGGGATGGTGAGCGGCATGGGAACGGTCGACGTTGAGCGGATCTCCATGCTGGAGCTGGCGCTGGACGCCCTCGATGACGGTGACAGCGCCGCTCGGGCCCGACTGCTGGCCACGCTCGCCGCTGAGCTCTCCTTCCGCGTGGACCGCGGTGATCTGATGGCGCTTGCCGTCGACGCCGAGGAGATGGCCCGCCGCCTCGGCGACGACGCCGTGCTGCTCCGCGTCCTCAACCTCGCCTTCTTGCCGCTGTGGTGGCCCGACAACTTCGACCGGACCCTGGCGTCGACACAGGAAGCGCTCGTCCTGGCGGACCGCGTCGGCGATCCGGTCGCCAAGTTCTGGGCTGCCATGAACCGCACGATGGCGATGGCGACGAGCGTCGACCGGGAGGGCATCGACACTGCGCTGGACCTCGCCGGCGCCCGGGCCCAGGAGATCGGCCTGCCCTACCCAATCTTGATGGTCCTCCAGGCGAGGTGCGCGCAGGTCCTGCTGGCAGGGGACGCCGACGAAGCAGACCGACTGGGCATGGAGGCGTTGCAGATCGGCATGGAGACGGGCCAGCCCGATGCGATGATGATGTTCGGCGCGAACCTGATCAGCGTGCGCTTCCATCAGGGTCGCATCGAGGAGATCCTGCCAATCATCGAGCAGGCCGCCGCCGACAACCCAGGGCTCCCCGGGTTCCAGGCGGTCCACGCGCTGATGCTGTGCGAATGCGGGCGGCTCGATGAAGCCCGAACAATGCTCGAAGCGGCTCGCGCCGAAGACTTCCACCGGTTGACCAACGGTTCGATCTCGCCCACCACGACCGCGTTCTGGGCCGAGACGACCGCGTTGCTTCGGGACGCCGACGCCGCCGCCATCCTCTACGAGCGGATGGCCCCGTACGAGACCCAGGGCGTCGCCGCCGGGGGCACCTTCAGCGGGACCATGGGGATGTCCCTCGCCCACCTGGCCGTGGTGCTCGGGCTCAGTGACGCCGCCGCAAGGCACTTCGAGCAGGCGGACACGCAGCTCCGCGCGCTCGGGGCGCCGTTCTGGCACTCCCGCAACCAGGTCGGGTGGGCGAACCTCCTCATTGACCGCGGCACCGAGGCCGATCTCCAGCGCGCCCGTGAGCTGCTGGTCGAGGCAACGGCCACGGCAGCGGCAAACGGATGTGGCGGGGTCGAGCGCCGCGCCAACGAGCTCACCGCATTGCTGCCCTGACCGGCGATGCGTCCCGGGATGCGGACCCACCCGTTCGGCCGATGACGTCCTCGCCACCTGGGGCGGGCCGCCTCAGGCCCTGCGCAGGTCGTACCGGTAGACGTTCGTCTCGCGCGACTCGAAGCCGACCTTGCGGTAGAGCGCGTTCGCAGCCTCCCGACTCGGGCGGCTGGTGAGGTCGACCGTCACGCAGCCGAGCGACCGCGCTCGCTCGAGCATGGCCTCGGTGAGGAGGCGGCCGATTCCCTGGCCGTTGCTGGCTTCGTCGACGATGACGTCTTCCACCCACGCCCGCAGGCCCGTCGGGATCGGGAACACGGCGAGCGTGGCCACACCGACGATGGCGTCGGCGTCGTCTCGCGCTACGAACTGGCTGATCGCCTCGTGGGCCAGCATCGCCTCCACGGCCGCGAGCGGGGGTGGCGGGTTGGAGCGCGAGAGCTGCGGCACCAGGCTCACGAAGGCGGCCGTCAGCGCCTCGGCATCATCCGGCGTGGCAAGGGAGATGGTGACGGGCACGGGCGCCGACCGTAGCGGCTGGACCGATCACGACCGATCAGGACGGATCAGGGACCGGCTCGGGCGGGGGCGGACCGACGTAGCGGGCTGATGGGCGGATGATCCGGTTGTCGCCGGCCTGCTCGAGGATGTTGGCGCACCAACCGATCACCCGACTCGACGCGAACGTGGGGGTGAACAGCTCACGCGGCAGCCCACAGTGGTCCATCACGACGCCCGCGTAGAACTCCACGTTGGCGTAGAGGTCGCGCCCGGGCTTCAGCTCCGCCAGCACCTCCACCACCGTGCGCTCCACGCTCTTGGCGAAGTCGATCTTCTCAGCACCGATCCGCTCCGCAACACCCCGGAGGAACGTGGAGCGGGGATCGTCGGTCTTGTACACGCGGTGGCCGAACCCCATGATCTTCTCGCCGTTCGTCACGGCCTCCATGAGGTATGGGCGGGCCCGCTCGGGCGTGCCGATGGCGTCGAGCAGGTCGAGCGCACGCGAGGGCGCCCCGCCGTGGAGCGGGCCTGACAGCGCACCCATCGCACCGACGACCGCCGCCGCCACGTCCGCGCCCGACGAGCAGATGACGCGTGCGGTGAAGGTGGAGGCGTTGAAGCCGTGGTCGATCGTGGTCATCTGGTACTGCTCGACGGCGCGACCCTTGTCCGTGTCGAACTCTGCCCCGGTGAGCATCCAGAGGTAGTTGGCGCCGTAGCCGAGGTCCTCCCGCGGCTCGATCGGCGTGAGGCCGGACTGCAGCCGGTGGATCGCCATGATCAGCGTGGGCATCACGGCACACATCTGCAGGGCGTTGCGGCGGCGCTCCGCGTGGTCGATATCGAGGGTGGGGCGGTAGCCCTCCGAGGCGCCCACCATCGACATGGCCGACCGCACTGCCTCCATCACCGTCTTGCTCGACGCCGCGAGAGCCGGGAGCAGACCGACGATGGCCTCGGGCGCCCGGCGCAGCGGGGCGATCTCGGCAGCGAAGGCGACTCGCT